>NZ_JBFPDP010000004.1:0-191039 GCF_040830845.1 Sivoneniella epilithica UHCC 1019 | reverse complement strand
TATGATTTTTAACTGTAGGGGTAGGTCTTGTGCCTACCCTGCCTCAGATCGAGGGCAACCACAAGGGATTGCCCCTACCAATTTCATCCCCAGATTCAGCAATGCCCGTTTTTCTAGGGCAACTGATTTTGGCTGCGCTAGGGCGATCGCGGTTGCTTGTCTGGCTCAAGCTGTTTCGGTTGGGATGCTGCCAAAAACTGCTGTGGCAGAACAAATTTTTGACTCTCACAATCTGGCACCGTCGCTCGTGGCACAATTGCCTGACCCAAGCCGCACGACTCCCGATCCGAATCGCGATCGCTTGATCCAACCGCTTCCTGCACCCACTCCGCTTCCCCCGCCTCAAACTCAGCCGATCATTCCGGCTCCGACGACTCCGATTACGCCGCCTGACTCAACTCAGCCCACCCCGACTCAGCCAACGGTGCAAATTCCAGTGAAAACGATTGAGGTGGTTGGCAGCACGGTTTTAAAGCCCAAGGATTGGAATCCAATTATTCAGCCGTTGCAAGGGAGATCGGTTAGCTTGAGTGAGTTGCAGCAAGCAGCCGATCGCATTACGCAGCTTTACCTCGATCGCGGCTACATTACCTCTAGGGCGGTATTGGTTGAGCAGGCTGTAACCGATGGCAGGGTGCAAATTCGCGTAGTTGAAGGATCAGTAGAAGCAATTACGGTGGAAGGTAATCAGCGGGTCAAGTCTGCCTATATTCGCAGTCGCATTGGCTTAGGCGCACAATCTCCTTTGAACCGTGATCGCCTGGAAGATCAACTGCGCTTGCTCAAAGCCGATCCATTATTTACCAATGTGGAAGCCAGTTTGCGACCCGGCACCAACCTAGGACAGAGCGTGTTGCTGGTGCGTGTAACAGAGGCAAAATCCCTCAGCGGTTTGATTGGCGTGGATAACTACTCGCCGCCTAGTGTGGGTTCGGTGCGGTTGGGCGGTTCTCTTGGCTATCGCAACATTACGGGTTATGGAGACGACATTGGGCTAACCTACTATCGCACGACAGCGGGGGGTGCCGATACGCTAGATCTGGTTTATCGCGTTCCCGTCACCCCTCAAAACAGCACGGTGCAGTTTCGGTTTGCGCCTAACTGGAACCGAATTATTGATCCGGCGTTCAAAGCGTTGGATATTCAAGGGAGTTCCCAACTATATGAAGTCAGCTTTCGGCATCCGATTATTCGCAATCCCCGTCAAGAGTTGGGCTTGTCGATCGGGTTTACCTCCCAAAATGGGCAAACTTTTCTGTTTAATAACATTCCATTTCCCTTTGGGATTGGTCCTGATCAAGAGGGCAACAGCCGCACACGAGTGCTTAAGTTGGGGCAAGATTATGTCAAACGTGATCCTCTGGGGGCGTGGGCGTTGCGATCGCAATTTAGCATCGGTTTAGATATCTTCAACGCCACTGTTAATCAGTCTCCGGTTCCCGATGGGCGTTTTTTTAGCTGGTTGGGACAGGTGCAGCGAGTCCAGCGCTTCGGTACTAATCATCTGGTGATTTTTCAAGCCGATTTGCAGCTTACGCCCGATTCTCTATTGCCTTCTCAACAGTTTGTGATGGGCGGCGGGCAGTCGGTGCGTGGCTTTCGGCAAAATGCTCGATCGGGAGACAACGGCTTCCGGCTCTCGGTTGAAGATCGGATTACCTTTTTGCGCGATGAAGCGGGGGGCGCGATCGCCCAATTTGCGCCTTTTCTGGATCTGGGCAAAGTTTGGAACAATAGCTCTAATCCTAACCCCGAAGCCGATCAGCGTTTTTTGGCGGGGGCTGGGTTGGGCTTCCTGTGGCAACCCTATCCGGGTTTGAACCTCCGCCTGGATTATGCCGTGCCGTTTCTGCGCCTGCGCGATCGCGGTAACGATGTCCAAGATTCTGGCTTTTACTTCAGCGTCAACTACCAGTTTTGAGGCAGGGCAGGGGGTAAGCGATAGAAAATTGCTACCTTCACGCGATGTGCAACTAAGAACCCTCACCCCAAACCCCTCTCCCGCAGGAGAGGGACTTTCAAGAGATTTCTGGTTCCCTCTCCTGCGGGAGAGGGCTAGGGTGAGGGTTCTTTTAGGCGGTTTTAAGAAAGTCGCACATTGCGTTACCTTCAGTAGATTTGTTAAAAGTTTTGCGTGATTTGCTGGATATAGTTGGTTGAAATTGGTCGATATAGAGTATTAATGAGTTGTCAATTTCTCTGATTTGAGAATCTGATTTGAGAAAGAGATATTTTATTCGTGTGTGGCATTGTTTGAGGATGAAGCGGTATGGTTCAGTCTGCAACGTTGGGATATGCGCCGAATGTGTTGGAACTCGCCCAGCGCGGAAATTTACGGGCGATCGCGCAGTGGCTTAATCAATCGCTGCGTCCTTATGGACTAAAGGCGCGAGTGGGTGCAGGAAATCCTGCCAATCTACGGCTACTGATTGAATTGCCTTTTATTCCAGATCAAGAAATCGCTTCCGGCACCTGGGAAGAGCAACTGATGCGATTTGTTTGTCATCATTTATGGCAGTTAAACTCTCCTGTGATTTGGGGTGCCAATATTGCAGTGCGTCTCGCAAATCAACCCAAACAAATTCTTTGGAAACAATCGGTACGAATTGTTACACCTGCGAATCGGCAGCGGATGCAGCCCCATCAGCAGAATCAACAGGTGCGATCGCGGATTCACAAAACCGCTCGACGTAAAACCCGACTCCGGCTTGCACGCACCTTACTCGTCGGTGGACCTGCCGTTGCTGCCATTATGGTCGGTGGATTTTTAGGCTACAGCCGAGCGCCCATCACCCAAACCGATGCCTCTGCATCTTCCCAATCGGGTAACCCAAATCTCCCGACCCGTTCGGATACTGTTCGGACAGCGCTAGAAACGGTGCCTGTGTTCAAACACAATCAAGTTGCCACCCCCCAAGATCCCACCGTGACACTCATGTTTTCGGGCGATGTCACCTTATCAGATCACTTTGAAGAAGTCATCGGTCAGGATTATCAACGTCCCTTTGCTGCCATGAAAGAGTATCAGCAAGCAGATTTGGCAATGGTGAATCTAGAAAATCCCTTGACCAGAGCAACTCTTGCCATGCCGGGGAAGCAATTCAACTTCAAAGCCAATCCTGATGCGGTCAAAGTGCTGACTTCCGGCGGAGTAGACCTGGTGAACCTGGCAAACAACCACACTATGGATTTTGAAGCGGATGGTTTAAAGGAAACACTGGCAACGTTAGATGCAGCCGGAATCCAATATATGGGAGCAGGCAAAGATTTGACGGAAGCTCGTCGCCCCAAAATTATTGATGTGAAGGGACAACGGATTGCCTATCTTTCCTACTGGGGAGAGGAATATGGCGCAGAAGCAAACAAAGCCGGCGTGAATTCAATTAAAGAAGAGCGGATCGCCGAAGATATTAAAGCGATTCGAGATCAGGTGGATTGGGTCGTGGTGAATTTCCACTGGGGGCAAGAACTGGCAGAAGTTCCCGCCGATTGGCAGATAAAGCTAGGGCATTTCACGGTTGATCAAGGTGCTGATGTGATTGTGGGGCATCATCCCCATGTGCTGCAAGGCGCAGAGATTTATAAAGGTCGCCCGATCGCTTACTCTCTCGGCAATTTTATCTTTGGGGGCAACTCCCGAACGGATTATGATACAGCAGTACTGCAAGTGTCCCTGAAAGACAAGCAGATGAAAGTGGAATTTTTGCCCGTGGAAGTGACGGGCTATCAGCCAAAAATTGCCCAGGGCGATCGCGCCACAGCAATTCTCGGAAACCTGACACAGCGCTCTGCCAATTTTCAGCAACCCATGCAGTCGCCTGTAATCCTGGATGCCCGTGCGCCACAAACTCCAGTCCCCGCTGCGCCAGAAGCTTTGGCTCCTGCCCCTGCCACCCTGCCCGCGTCTCCCTCTCTGCCTCCCCTCAATCGCGAACCTGCACCCGCACCCACACCCGCGCCGCTTTCTCCCGACAATTTAATCCCGCCGCCTGCGGATGCTCCAGCCGTTGATGCGGGGACGACTATACCCCAAATATCGACTCCAGAAGCGCTGAATAGCCCAGCAGTTCAGCCTAGCCCCGAAGCCACGTATACCCCCACGCCCATTGACCCGGCAAATACCGATATTTTGCCCGGTTACGGAGAACTCGCTCCTCCAACGCCCACACCCACAAGCAACCCCAATGATGTCACCCAGCCACCAGCCGCCCAAACCGAAGCTCCAGTAGTTTCTCCCAACGCACCCCAACTGCCTCCTTTTGCCAACCCCAGCAATTCGTTTACCAATTCTCCTAGCCAAACTCCGATTAAAGGAAATCAGCAGGACAATCAGCAAACTCCCCAGGTCACTCAGCCTACTCCAGCGGATGCCGTCGATTCTACGGCGTTACCGGCGGCGCAGCCCAACACCGTTAGTTTTAAGATTCACCCTAAATCTGGAGTGAAACCTGTAGAAAAACCAGTGCCAGCGATGCAAGCCGCGCAGCCAGAGAACGCTGAAAAAGATTTTGCGACGCAAGATGTCGCCTTGAAAGCGCCGATGATGTGGTAGCCGATATGGGATAGCTGTTAACGGCTCATTAATCCGAACAGGTTAAAGTAAGGGGGTTTTAGAGCAAGGAGCTAAGCATGAGCGCGATCTCAACAGAGCAACGCCAATATCTCACCTATATCCTCACCGATGAGGCAACTGGGGCAACCCTGGAAATCGTGCCAGAACGGGGCGGCATCGTCACGAGTTGGCAAGTAAACGGTCAAGAGCTTTTTTATTTAGATAAAGAACGCTTCACCGATCCAACGCTAACCGTGCGAGGTGGCAATCCAATTCTGTTTCCGCTATGTGGCAACGTGGTGGATAACACTTACACCCACAACGGCAGAACTTACAGCATTAAGCAGCATGGCTTTGCTCGTGAACTGCCTTGGAGCGTGATCAACCAAACAACGACCAACGGAGCCAGCCTCACCCTTGGATTAAACAGCAATGACCAGACCCGCGCTGTCTATCCCTTTGAATTTGAGCTTGCTTTTACCTACACCTTGAAGGGCGACACCCTTACCCTAAACCAGCGCTTCACGAATCATTCCAGTGAGCCAATGCCCTTTTCTGTGGGCTTTCATCCCTACTTTGCTGTCTCTGATAAGACCGCGCTGCAAATTCAGATTCCTGCCAGCGAATTCTATGATCAGCGTGCCAAAGTGTCTCAGGCTTACACCGGAACCTTTGACTTTGAACTCGATGAAATTGATGTGGCGTTTACCGAACTGTCGAGCCATGTAGCTGTTGTCACTGATCCAAATAAGGCGCTCAAACTTACCTTTAGCTTCAGCCCAGACTTTTCTACGCTGGTGTTTTGGACGGTTCACGGCAAAGATTTTTACTGCTTGGAACCCTGGACGGCAGGCAGAAACGCGCTAAATACGGGCGATCGCTTAATCCATCTTGCCCCCGGAGCCACCCTAGAAGCCGAATTTATAGTGAAAGCCGAGTCTTTAAATTAACTTCTGACTATAGATGGGGCTAGTTCCACGATGTCTTCCACGATGTTTTCCCCGATGAGAGTGGGGCGTGGTTCAAGCCCTATCAAAAATCTAGCTCAGAAATATCGTGTTGATTAGAAAGCAACGTTGACGAAATAGCGCGATCAAGGCAATTCCTATCTCAAAAATACTTCACATTCGGTTATGTATTGAGATAATAAAGATTCATTTTTTTGGTATCCGTAGAGGTTCAGTGTCATTAACTACAGCAATCAGAATTTAAGAAGATAATCGCTTCTTTCAAACTTCTTAAAACTGATTTTCTTAGCCGCATATAATTACTGCGATCGCAGTAGTTTCACGGATAAAGTGATAGGCAAATCACCAGTTACTTTATAAAAAACAGAAAAAATCATTAATAACGGGTGACTTTCCAGCCTTATTTTCATAGCTTTCGTGGCTCTAGATAAATTTCAAGAAGCACACTTATTCTCTAAAAATCTTAGTGCAAAGCGCTTTATTTCCTTTAGGGCGCTTAATTTCTTTGTTTAAACTAAGGTAGATTCAATCGAATTAAACACTTCATCCAAACTTTATCTTTTTTGTAATAACTTTATGTAAATAGTGTTGTTAAAACAATAATGATGACCTGCTCAGTGAGCAACCAAAAAGCCTATGTATCAATCGAGATCAGTACTTTATAAGGCTTTCTTCAGTTATTAAAAGATTAGTTAAAGATGCATTTTATTCGTTTAAAAATTCAGCTATTTAGCCGATCCTGGAGAGATAGATGGGAATGCTAGGTTTGTATTGTGATAGAGAGGTATTAAGTAGCCTAGGCAAAAATCTTTGTACATCAGCTTTAGGTTTATGTTTTGTTTCTTAAGTTAAATTTCCAAAAATGTTCAGTTTTGAGCTTTACAGCAGTACGAGAAAAGGTCAAGACAATAGCCATTCATTATTCCTTATTTCTAAAGGATCTTTGTGTCCTAACCTAATTTATCCGTTGCTCTATCAGGTTTTCCACATCACGTAATAGGTTGCTTTTCCCATGAGATCTGATTCTTTAAACCGTTCATCAACTTCATCTTCTGAATTAGGCGTATACGAATGTGAGATTCACCTCAAGTTCAGGCTGGTCGAAGAGAAAGGCGCATTTGTCAATCGTGATCAGCTTCTAGAGCTTCTACTAGATGCTTTTTCCTACGGCTCTGACGAGTACATGGAACCGACTCAAATTGAGGTAGCGGCTCAAGAAATCTGCGAGTTATTAGCTTCGCCTCACATGCGTCGCCAACTAATTCGCCTACGCAACTCTAGTGATGGGGGCTAGCAAGTCAGTTCACTGCAACCACCCACGCTTAATTCAGAAATTGTACGCTGCACTAAAGTTATTAATTATTTCTATTGACAGAGGTTCCAATGTTCGCTACCTTGGATAAGGTCTAGCTGATGCGCCCCCATCGTCTAGAGGCCTAGGACACCTCCCTTTCACGGAGGCGACGGGGATTCGAATTCCCCTGGGGGTATGTAAACTCAAATAATGAAGGCGAGGAGTAGATTACTCTTCGCCTTTATTGCTGAATTCTTCAGACTACCTGTTTGCTTAAAAACAGGTTTGCTGAGAGATGCAGTGCCTCGGCTATTCTTCCGAAAACTTTGATGACGCTTCCGCCAATGGCACATCCAACCCTAATTCTGCCAGGTTATTTAGCTGGGGCAGCAGACTATCGCCACCTCCAAAAAGCGCTGGTTGACCAAGGCATTCCAACTGTTACAGTGCCATTGCGCTGGCAAGATTGGGTGACAACGTTAGGCGGACGATCGGTGTCTCCGGTTCTGCGCCAAATTGACCAAGCCGTCACACTGCTTCTTCAAGAAAGTGGTGCTGCCAAAATCAATTTGATTGGGCATTCGGCAGGCGGTTGGTTAGCGCGCATCTATTTAGGCGAAAAACCGTATTGCATCCATCCCAATGATGCAGAAGACTGTGTTTGGAATCGGCGATCGCACATTGAAACCTTGCTCACCTTGGGGACACCCCACACCAGTCTGGAGCGCTGGACGCGAAAAAATCTGGATTTTGTCAATCAAACTTATCCAGGAGCCTTTTACCCCGATTTACGCTATGTCTGTGTGGCAGGCAAGGCAATCTATGGCAAACGCCAACCCGGAAGTTGGCTCGCCTACAGCAGCTATCAACTCACCTGCGGTCAGGGCAACTGCTGGGGCGATGGCATTACCCCGATCGCCGCTGCTCATCTTGATGGTGCCATTAACCTGACCATTGAAGGCGCAACCCATTCGCCCAAATCTGGGCAACCCTGGTATGGCTCGTCAGGGTTATTAGAACAGTGGGTGGACTATTTGAAGAAATGAGTGCAAAGTCATTTGTCCTTAATCCCCGGTGTTGCCCAAACGGTAAGCGATTCTCCCATGGAGAGGCTTCGCCAACGCAAAGCTGAAGTTCACAATCTTGCAGTGTTTCATGCTGATTAATTAGGAAGTGAATTATGTCGAATATAGTCAGACAAAGCGGCATTAATCAGAGTTTGATAGTCCTGATTGCCTGCTTGACGTTTGAAATATTCAATCACAAATGTATCCAGCACAACCACTGATTGCTGATTTCGATCCACTGGAACTCCGCCAACTCGCAAAACTGCCTGCGCCATTTGAGTTTCAGTGACTTCGGGAATGTCTGATAAATCAATGTCTTCATCCGACATGGCATGAATCCGCTCCCAATCAGTCTGAGAGGTTTTGGAAGAAGATGAGTTGTTCACGTTTAGTCCCTCTTCGCATTGAAATGACACGAATTTCATCATTAGCTTCGGTATGGGCGATCGCCACCAAAATTTGATCTAATAGACCCAGTGTAATAAAACGCTGCTCTCCATAAGCAAAGCGATCGTCCTCATAGGTAAACGTTCCACCTGTAAAGACAATTTCAGCATCGGCAAAGTCAAAACCATGTTTTGCCAGGTTCGATTGACGTTTGTTTTCATCCCAGATGAATCGCATAGCCTTACTATATCTGCAATGTACCGTATCGAGATCTTCACCTGAAGTTGACTGTATAGCATCGAGATCTCCGACTTCTTGCCCTTGCCTGAAGTTGCCTGCGCTGTGCCGTAGAAGTCGGAGATCTTCGTAAAATGCTGCATAATTTGGGGGTGAGAGGATGATAGATTTGCAGTCAATGCTTTTGCAAAAATTCCCCATGCAACCGATTCAGACTCTCCGCTTCGCGGCTGTGGCGCTCCTGCTGACTGCTGGGATTCCCCTAATTACCGCTCCCAATTCTCTACGTCCTGCTGTTGCTCAAACGGTGGGCGATTCTCCCACGGAGAGGCTTCGCCAACGCAAAGCAGAGGGCGATCGCTTCTACTGAGATGCTGTGGAGATTTGCATCAGACTGTTTCTCTCGAAGTTGACCAATCTTGAATGGAAAGACCCGGAATTCTCTCAAAGTCCTTCAGATTTCGAGTCAAAAGAATCCCATTTTGAGATAGGACGATGGATGCAATCCGTAAATCCTGTGTACCAATGCGAATTCGTTGTGCTTTTAAGCTTTGGTAGATTTCCTATGCCTGAGCATCATACTGGAGTATTTCAAACGCTGATAAGAATGCGATCGTTTCTGTGAGCCAGCGGTAGGTAACTCCCCGTTTCGTGTCGTTTCCGGCTTCAGTAATTTGAGCTAAGCGACCCCGAAGTTGTTCTTCAGCATTGATCGCGGTTGTGATCAGTTGCACTTTGGTGTCCTCCATTCTGGACACAACTGCTGGGTGATTGCGTCCATAGAGGCTGAGGTGATCGGTATCAAAAATATAGGGTGTCATTCGGCATCTTCTGAGGCGTTCGCCTCTTGGCGAATCACAGTCAGTTTTTCCATCCAATCCTCAAAGGTTGGATCATCAGCAAAAATTCCGGCACAGGACATCGGAGAGGCGGTATGGGTTGAATCTGCTGCCGCATCGACTTCAATGGTTACAAACTTACCCGTTGCCAGCTGGAACTCTAGAGCCGTTTTGATCTTTGCGATCGCGTCTGCTTCAGTGGTGCCTTCAACTGATAAATTTGGGATGCCCACAACGGAGGCAACAAACCGTTGCTGTGCGTAACTTTGAAGAAAAACCTGATACTGCATAATTAACATCGCCTAATTAATCAAATTAATGCGTAGCCTTTCCCAGTTTTTTTTAATCTCCTTGCCGCTTCTTCCGATCTTCCGCGTCAATTCGCTGACGCAGCGCTTCCTCTGCAAAACGAATGTTTGCTTCAATCGGTTGACCCGCTTCATCAAACATTGGAGGCATTACCTGCCATTGAACAGTTGGGTCATAAAAGTATGTTCGCATTGCTTCAAGGTCATCCCGATGTTCCAAAATGTAAGCTTTTAGTTCTGGGCGGCTCATTTCTTGATAATTTGGCGTTGTCATGGAAACCTCCAAACTCCACTAGGTGGAACAATAACTTCTAAATCTTCACCTGCGAGGATATAAACATCTCCAGTTGCAGGATCAAACCGGAACAGATGAATGTCTCGATAGGTGTTTGAGAGCATTTGACAGACACGGAGACAGGCTTGAGCTTGTTGATCTGTAGGTGAAATGATTGATTCCTCAATTTTGACACAGCCATTAAGAAAGATACCACCGTTTAGATTGTGTAAAGTCGTCTGCATCACCGCATAATTTGCGGGTGAGAGGGTGATAGATTTGCAGTCAATGCTTTACTGCAAAAATCCCCATGCAATCAATCCAGACTCTCCGCCTTGCGGCTGTGACGCTCCTGCTGACCGCTGGGGTTCCCCTACTCCCCGCTGCCGATTTCCTAATTTCCGCTGTTGCCCAAGCGCAGACGACAGCAGACCGAAAAGCGGAAGCTAATCGCCTGTTGCAGCAAGGAAATCAGCAGTACCAAGTTAGCCAGTTTACTGCCGCGTTGCAGTCCTGGCAGCAGGCGCTCGTTCTGTATTGGGAAATCAAAGACCGACGGGGAGAAGGAAATGCTCTGGGCAATTTGGGCAATGCTTACGACGCTCTCGGCAACTATGGCAAAGCGATCGAGTTTCAGGAACAAAGTTTAGCGATTTGGCGAGAAATCAAAGACCGACAGGCGGAAAGCGGTATTTTGAACAATTTGGGTAATGCTTACGAGAAACTGGGCAACTATGCCAAAGCGATTGAATATGACGAACAACGTTTAGCAATTGTGCGGGAAATCAAAGAACGGCGCGATGAAAGACAAGTGCTGGGCAATTTAGGAGTTGCTTACGCCACTCTCGGCAACTATGGCAAAGCGATCGAACTTCACCAACAAAGTTTAGCCATCGCACGGGAAATCAAAGACCTTGAGGGCGAACGTATTTCGCTTAAAAACATTGGTACTACTCTACAAAAGCAAAAGCAATCCGATCTCGCCATTGTTTTCTATAAACAATCGGTCAATGTTAGTGAATCGATTCGACAAGATATTCGCAAGCTCGATCGCGACCTGCAAGCGTCTTACACTGAATCAGTCGCATCCTCATACCGCAGCTTAGCCGATCTGTTGCTGCAACAAAACCGGGGGATGGAGGCGATGCAAGTGCTGGATTTGCTCAAGGTGCAGGAACTGCAAGATTACCTGCGGGATGTGAAAGGAAATGAAGTATCTAAACAGGGTGTTCCTCTGTTGCCGCAAGAGGAAACTATCCTGGAACCCATAAACCAGGGCAAGCGATCGCTGAGTCAGGTACTCAGCAGTCCGGCGACCACCACCTTGGTGCAACAACTGCAACAAACGGCGGCGGCGCAAAATCTGACGTTGCCAGCTTACAAAGATTTGCAAGCCCGGATTCAAAAGCTGGGTAAAAATATTGCCCTGTTTTATCCGCTGGTTCTGGACGATCGCCTAGAACTGGTTCTCTTCATTCCCGATCGCCCACCGATTCGCAAAACAGTCAACGTCAAACGGGCTGAGTTTGAACGCGAGATTGGGGCATTTCGTCAGGCTCTCCCTGACATCAGCGCCTTGCCCAAAATTCGTCAATCTGCCCAACAGCTTTATACCTGGCTCGTGCAGCCGATCGATGCGGAACTGAAAGCCGCCAAGGTGCAAACGATCGTCTATGCACCTGATGGACAGATGCGCTATGTGCCACTGGCAGCACTGCATGATGGCACTCAATGGTTGACCGAACGCTACCAGATCAATTACTTAACGGCACTGGCGCTGACTCCAATTGATGCGCCCGATGCGCGATCGCCCACTGCCCTCACCGGAGCATTAACCCAAGAGCGAACGATTACTGTGGCTGGAGCCACCTATTCTTTTAGCCCACTCAGTTACACGCAAGCGGAAGTGAACCAAATCGCTAAAATGATTCCCAATACCAAAGCGCTGATTGACCAACCGTTCAACCGGAAGAATCTATTGGCACAAATGCCACACGCTGCGATCGTGCATTTGGCAACTCACGCGAAATTTGGCGGCACTCCAGAAGAGTCGTTCATTGTGTTGGGGGATGGTGATGCGGTGACGTTGCGCGAAATCGAAGCTTGGAAACTGCCGAATGTGTCGCTGTTTGTGTTGAGTGCCTGCGAAACAGGGCTGGGCGGCAAGTTGGGCAATGGACTAGAGATTTTGGGGTTTGGCTATCAGATGCAGCGGACGGGATCACGAGCGGCGATCGCGTCTCTTTGGGCAGTCAGAGATGACAGCACATCTGAATTGATGAGTGAATTTTATGCGGCATTGCAAAAAGGCGGTTCCAAGGCGGCAGCGCTGCGGCAGGCGCAAATTGAGTTGATCAACGACAGCAGCTATCGGCATCCGCTCTATTGGGCACCGTTTATTTTGATTGGCAATGGGTTGTGATAGTGCAAAGGCTACGGGTGCATCCCATAGTTGTGACCCTCACCCTAAATCCCTCTCCCAGAGCGGGAGAGGGACTTTGAAACACTCTTGCTCCCCTTCTCCTCTTTTGGGAGAAGGGGCTGGGGGATGAGGGTCAACTTGCAAAACTGGGATGCACTCAAGGCTGCTTATTCGTCATTCCCCCGATTGCTCTACATAGACCGAGCCTTGCTCTTGCCCATTCAGGGGAATGCTTTTGAAGCGGAGATTGCCTGTAACCACGACTTCTTGCCCTGAATCAGGGGGCTGTTTTTGGGTGAGTACCCAAATTTTGCCAGTAGAGTCCTGAATTTCATAAACAGTGCCCTCTAGAATCGGCACGCGATCGCCCACTACGCCCTTCACAGTCACCACCGAATCCCGATCAGCCGTTTTTTGAACCTCTTGAATTGAGGTGGTTTTTGGAGGAACAATTTCACCCATGCTACTCCCTCCGCCACTCACAGAAGCAGCTTGCCCTCCACAACTGACCAAGGTGATTAGAAGTCCCAACACTATCCATCGCTGACCTGGCAACAGTGCTGGTTGCCTCGCTGGTTGCCTAATACTATGAACTAGCCCATTCAAATTTAGAGGAGTCATCACAGAACCCATTGAATCTGAGACACTGATCAACAGCTTACTGTGTTAATACAGTTTAGTGTCACGGTTTGCTTTATACACTTATTTCACTGTTTATCCTGCATGTCTTCTGCGATCGCCCAACTTTTGGATGGTAAAGCTCTTTCTCAGCGCATCCAAACCCACCTCATCCAGCAAATTCAACAGCTAGAACCCCAAAAAGGTCGCCCTCCCGGATTAGCGGTACTCATGGTGGGGGATAACCCGGCTAGCGCCGCCTATGTCCGCAATAAAGAACGCGCTTGTACCAACGTGGGGATCGCCTCTTTTGGCAAACACTTTCCCACGAAAACCACTCAAGCAGAGCTAGAACAAACGATTCAGGCGCTTAACGAGGACGATCGCGTGGATGGTATTTTAGTGCAGTTGCCTCTGCCACCGCATTTAGATGCCGTTGCCCTGCTGAATCAGATTCACCCAGACAAAGATGCGGATGGTTTGCACCCCGTCAACATGGGGCGACTGCTTCGAGGCGAGCCAGGATTACGGAGTTGCACCCCTGCCGGGGTCATGTGGATGCTGCAAGAATACGGTATTAATCCTAAAGGCAAACATGCGGTGGTGGTGGGGCGCAGCATTTTAGTAGGCAAACCCCAATCTTTGATGCTACTGGAAGCGAACGCCACGGTCACTATTGCCCATTCGCAAACCGCTGATCTAGCCGCAATTACCCGCACTGCCGATATTTTGATTCCGGCAGTCGGTCGCCCTGGCTTAATTACGGCGGATATGGTCAAACCCGGCGCGGCGGTGATTGATGTGGGTATGAACCGTGTTACTGAACCTGATGGCAAATCTCGCTTAGTTGGGGATGTGGATTATGACAGCGTGCAAGCGATCGCGGGCTATCTTACCCCAGTTCCCGGCGGTGTTGGACCGATGACCGTTGCCATGCTGCTCAAAAACACCATAGAAAGCTATGAAAGACGAATCTAATCTCTATTACTGAATGTTCCACGAGTGCATAAAGCTCCGTAGAATGATTAGAAGACTGATTAGAACGGATTTTTATTTGCGGAACCCACCAGTCAATACCGCTTTCTTTGCAAATCTTTCTTTGCAAATATTGATTCCATAGGTTCCCCATAGTGCCCATGCACACGTATTCTTGTGTAATTAAGAGAAACTGGGAGGGATATGAAATGGTTATGACGGATGATGTACGAGCTTCCCAGCGGAAATCTCACTTTGACCTGCCCACTTATCTTGCAGAGCGACAAACCCAGGTTGAGATAGCGTTGGATCGTTCTCTTCCAGTAATTTATCCTGAAAAGATTTATGAAGCTATGCGCTATTCGCTCATGGCGGGAGGAAAGCGGTTGCGTCCAATCCTTTGCCTTGCCACTTGTGAATTAACGGGCGGAACCGTTGACATCGCAATGCCGACTGCCTGCGCGCTGGAAATGATTCACACGATGTCGCTGATTCATGATGACTTGCCCGCGATGGATAATGACGATTATCGTCGTGGTAAGCTTACTAATCACAAAGTTTTTGGCGACGATGTGGCAATTTTGGCGGGAGATGGTTTGTTAGCCTACGCTTTTGAGCATGTTGCGATCGAAACAAAGCATGTTGCCGCTGAAAATCTACTGAAAGTGGTTGCCATGCTGGGTCGTGCAGTTGGGGCAGCGGGTTTAGTCGGGGGTCAAGTGGTTGATTTAGACTGTGAAGGAAAGTCAGACGTTTCGCTGGAAACCTTGAATTTTATTCATAACCACAAAACTTCAGCTTTGCTTGAGGCATCTGTGCTTTCGGGTGCGGTTCTCATAGGTGCGCCTGAGGACGACTTACAACGACTGTCTCGCTATGCAAAAAACATTGGGTTAGCCTTTCAAATTGTGGATGACATTTTAGACATCACTGCAACTCAGGAAGAATTGGGCAAAACGGCTGGTAAGGATTTAAAGGCGAAGAAGGCAACCTATCCAAGCATCTGGGGGCTGGAAGAATCCCGTTGTCAAGCGAAAAAGCTAGTTGAAGGGGCAAAAGCAGAACTCGCAATCTTTGAGGACAAAGCTGCTCCTCTAGTAGCACTGGCAGAGTTTATTATTGCTCGAACTCATTAAGTATTGAGTGTTTAATACTCGTTATTTGCTTGAAATCATTTCATTTCTCCTATTGAACTCTGATTGACTAAACACTCAAACGCCCTTCTCACCCACGGAAACCCATGCAGGATTTTAGCGACATTCTTCACAACCAGATACTCGTGGTTGCGATCGCGGCGTGCTTGATAGCCCAAGTGCTTAAAATTCCGGTCGAATTGGGCACCCATGGAAAGCTGAACTTACGCGCCTTTGTAGAAACTGGAGGAATGCCCAGCGCTCACTCTGCCTTTGTCACCGCTTTAGCGACTGGTGTAGGGCAAACTGTAGGCTGGGCAAGCCCTGAATTTGCGATCGCGGTTGTGTTTGCAGTCATTGTTATGTATGACGCTGCTGGAGTGCGGCAAGCGGCAGGCAAGCAGGCGCGGGTACTGAACCAAATTATTGATGAATTCTTTCAAGGCGAGCATCAATTTACAGAAATGCGCCTAAAAGAACTGCTGGGACATACCCCTTTTCAGGTCATTGTGGGTTCCATCCTTGGAGTTGCCATTTCTTGGATAGCTGAAATTGCCTATTGAGTATTTATGCTTTCTAAAGTTTGAAAAGCATTCACCCAATTAAAAGAGCCGAGAATTGAAGGGCGACTCTCTTTCCTATTTTCTACGTTAATGACTGCACTTGCGCGATCGACAACCCTGTCAAACGAGCGACTACAGAAATTTCCATTCCCTCTCTTAGCAAATTCATTGCGACCTGCTGAAGCGCCTCTTGGCTGCCTTCTGCTTTGCCTTCTGCTTTGCCTTCTGCTTTGATTGCTTGATAGGTGACTGATTCTTGCATAACGTCCCTCCGCAAGACTTGCTGAATTGCTTCTGTCTCTAATATTAGCCCAGCCAAAATAAACGTGGATGCTGCCACATTACTTTGAGTACGTGGATCAGGAATTTGGCTAATTGCCTGAGCGACTTGCTGTAGGGTATTAATGGGGTCATTTATCTGGCTCAATATCGCAAACGGCAATAATCCAGGCGTTAGCAAAAATGAATGGGTGGGTTGCTCCCATAACCGGATCACCTCAAACTCATGACATGTTTTTTCTAGACTGAACAGGGTTTGCTGCACTAGATCAGATGTGGTGGGCTGCAAGTAGACCACCACTTGACGCATCTGCTTGTGAGGAAATCGCCGATAGACTCGCAGCCGATAGTCAATCATGCGAAAAGGAATGTCACGTTTGGGCTGTGTTTGAAATTCCAGGTGCAGCACTACGTCCTCTGATTGCAATAGAATCAGCGCGTCGGCTCTAATTGGCTCCAGAGAAAGTTCTGAAGGACTAAGTTCTGTTAGAGAAATGGGTTCTCCCAATAGCCAGGTGGCAAAGTCTGTAGGAAAGGTTTCTACGAGGAACTTGCAGATGTTATCGAACATGAGGAGATTCCACCAGTTGACTGAGGTAAACAATACTTTTTAGCGTGTGTTGTCACTAGGCGCTGTTTCCGTATTTTTAGAAAGCTGATTGAGCAGATATTGGGTTATGTCGGTGGGCTGCTCAGCTTGCATGATGGCGCGGACAACGGCAACGCGATCGCCTCCAGCCGCCAATACTTCACTCAAATTATTCGCATCGATTCCCCCGATCGCAAACCAGGGAATCGTGGCATGGTTTACTGCATAGCGCACATAGTCTAGCCCTACGGCGGCTCTACCCGCTTTAGTAGGCGTTTCATAAACTGGGCCGACACCAATATAGTCGGCTCCTTCTTGAATTGCCTGCTGCATCTCGTCAGAGTTTTTGGTAGAGCGTCCGATCAACCGTTGAGCGCCAAGCAACTGACGGGCGATCGCAAAAGGCATATCCTGCTGTCCTAGGTGTACGCCATCGGCATGAACGGCGATTGCTAAATCTACCCGATCATTGACGATAAACAGGGCTTCGTAGTCATGGCACAGTTGACATAGCTTGTCAGCCGTTTCCCATCGGATCTGATCATTCGCTTCTTTGTCACGGTATTGCACTAAAGTGAGTCCACCTCGTAACGCCGCCTCTACTTGCTCATACAGCTTTTCTGAGGGAGAGGTGACGAGATAAAGCCGCGATCGCCTTAGCTTTTGGTGCAGACTAAAACTCGTTAGCTTACTTTCTAAAATGTAAACTCGATACCGCATATGTTTACAGGCAGATCCCATCTCTAAGTGATGCATCTTCCCGTATTCTTCCAACACTCTTAGTGCTTCTTCAACTCGGCAAATATTCGCTTGTACTACTTGCTGAACATCTGCACGGGTTTCTTCTCCAGCATGGGTGAGAACAGTTCCCGGATCGCCAGGGGTATCCCGAGCAGACCGGAGTTCCGCTGTATGCCAAGTAGCAAGTTCTTGCCGTAGCGATTTACATTCTTGAGTCAACTCAGCATTTTCTAATCCAAAACGGCACCATTCTTCCACAACCCGCAACCCTTCCCGTGCGCGATCAAGATTGGCATCCAAAATGCGTAACACGGCAAACTGACCAAATTGATTCTGAGTATAGGGGTTGCCCATCAATTTCTCTCTTGGATCGGTGATTACTCCACTATCAATGAATTTGGTTCAATTGCTTGATTTATTCAGTTTTTGAAGCCTAATTTTTTGTGGATTTGGCGGATTTCTGTGCAGCAAAATTGAGTAGATGGAGTACATTGAACTCGACATTGGCGATTTTATTAATACAGCTTCAACTCGTTTAAGTGAATCGCTAGATCAATTAGAATCTGAGTCTTAGGAGAGTACTTTGAGATTAATCACTGCACCAATTTTTTCTCTAAGCTATTTTTTCCAGACGCGCATTCTCCATTGTGTAGTTCAGCTTTTAAGCGGTAGTTTAGGCGCGATCGCGATTTCACAAACCGGAAGCACTCAGGCGATCGACTTTTCAAAAGTAAATAATCCGAATCCTCAACAAGTATTCACTCAACGCTCAACCCTGCTTGCCCAGCCTACAGTAGCGCAATCCTCAACAAGCATTCTGTACGTTAACTCTAGCGAGGGTAGCGATACGGAAAATGGTAGCGATCTCGCCCCATTAAAAACGATTACTCATGCGCTCAAAACTGCACAGTCCGGTACAACGATTCTCCTCGCGCCAGGAACCTACAGCGTCGAAACAGGGGAGACTTTTCCACTTGTGCTGAAAGCCGGAGTGACGTTGCAAGGTGATCCAGCAACAAGAGGGCAGGAAATTTTAATCCGGGGTGGAGGAATTTCAACCCGCAAAGTGTGGACGCAACAATCTCTAACGATAGAAATTACTTCTTCAGCAACGATAAACGGGGTCACGGTGACTAATCCAAATCCACAAGGCTATGGCGTAGGAATTGATGCCAGCAACCCAGTGATCACCAATAGCACCTTTACTGAAAATAGCTATGGAATGGCGATCGCAGGCGACAGTAACGCCCGGATTCAAAATAACTATTTTTATCAGAATCGCTCAGCAGGGATTGGAGTAGCGGGAATTGCTCAGCCAAATATTCAAGATAATATTTTTGAACAAAATGGTTCAGCAGTGCTGGTCAGCGATCGCGCCGCGCCTCTGATTGCGAATAATCGCATGACGCAGAATCAAGATGGCATGATTTTTCAAGGATCTGCCCAGCCAGTTGTTCGGAATAACTCTGTTGAAGGAAATCGGCAACATGGCTTGATTGCTAAGGAGATGGCACGTCCTGATTTAGGAACTCCTGCAAACCCAGGGGAAAATTTCTTTCGGAATAATGGGCTAGCTGATGTCAATGTTAAAGCAACCGAGCAAGTGATTTCGGCAGTTGGCAATGAGTGGGCAAACACCATTGGAACTTTAAACACAACGGTTTCTATGGCATCCTCTTCCAACTTGGCTGCTACATTTCCTATCCCTTCTGCGCTCTCAGCAAATCCATCCTCTGAGCCACCCCGCCCAATGCAAATTGTGCAACTTGCTATGCCGTCTAACCCGTCACAGCAGGCTACCTCTTTACAATCTAGCAATTCTATTCAGAGACCTTTCAACTTACAGCCGTCTCCTCAATCTTTGAGCATTACGCCAACCGTCAAGCGCTCACCGCTAGTACCGCCATTAATATCACCGTCATTAATACTGCCGCCAGTTTCAACATTGGCGATCGCCCCCCCTGCTCAATCCTCTGCTAAACGACAGAACCTATCAGCGATCGCGCGTCCTTTACCTTTATCAGTTGTGCCTCAAATCCCAACAGCGCCTCCCCTAGAAACCTTTCCGCTGCCACCTCTATCTTCTACCCTATCTGCCCGTCCCAATACACTCGCTAAACTATCCGCGCTGCCTACTCAAAAAAATCAGTTGCTACTCTTATCTTCAGTCCCAGCGATTCCAATCGCGATCGCCGTACCATCACCGGAAACTCCAGTTGCAGCTATG
Source organism: Sivoneniella epilithica UHCC 1019 (assembly GCF_040830845.1). Lineage (NCBI taxonomy): Bacteria > Bacillati > Cyanobacteriota > Cyanophyceae > Leptolyngbyales > Leptolyngbyaceae > Sivoneniella > Sivoneniella epilithica. The sequence continues at coordinate 171,566 of NZ_JBFPDP010000004.1, read as the reverse complement.
CCAGTTGCGATCCCCGTGCCGCCACCGGAAACAATAACACTACGCTCTAATTTGGAGAAAAAGCCAGTTCGTTCAATTAAAACTCGTTCAATTCAAGTAATGATTGAAACCCCAAAAGTTACTAAAAATAATTCTACAAGCCTGCTTCCTGTGCCAAGCCCTAACATTCCAGTGGGCAGAATTGGTGGGATGCCTAGTGTATATAGTATGCGTGGAGGGATTCAACCCTCTCTTCTACAAAATACGACCGTCTTTTCTAACAACCCAAAGGTTAGCGCAGTTCGCTTCCGAGTAGTAGTTCCGCAGCAAGAAATGGAACAGGCACAAATGCTAGCACTCGTACCTGATGCGTTCTTGGTTACCTCTAACAACCAAGTAATGATGCAAGTGGGTGCTTTTAGCGATCGCACAAAAGCGGAACAACTAGCACGAACTCTTGCCAGTCAAGGCATTTCATCCACCATAGAACCTATTAATCCATAAAGCTCAGGTTAGTTAGAACGCTGAAGCATAGCTAACTTTAAGGAAGAATGCCTCTAAGGAAGAACGGGTTTGGCGTTTTATAGCTTAACTTCAATATCTACTCCAGCCGGCAAATCTAGCTTCATCAGCGCATCGATCGTTTTGGAAGACGGCTGATAAATATCAATAATCCGGTGGTGGGTGCGTGTTTCAAAATGCTCACGAGAATCTTTATCTACATGGGGCGATCTCAATACACAATAAATTCGACGCTTTGTAGGGAGAGGAATCGGACCAATTGCTGTAGCGTTTGTCCGATTTGCTGTATCCACAATTTTTTCACAAGACGTATCTAAAAGCCGACGGTCAAATGCTTTCAGACGAATACGAATCTTCTGCTGCTGAATAGTTGCCATGTAAGTTCACCAATTTTAATTGTCTAGGTTCTGAATCAAAATTTACAAGCCATAAGTCAGGCTGGAACTCTGCTTAAATACAAGAATTAAGCTTCCAAAAAAGATGTGAATAAAGAATGAAAGCTATTGACAAACTCTTCTAAATCGTCAATAGCTTTCACCCAACAAAGATCGCTATTTTAAGATCTTTGCAACCACACCAGCCCCAACAGTCCGACCGCCTTCACGAATAGCAAAACGCATATTTTGCTCGATTGCGATCGGGTTAATCAGATCCACCGTCATTTTAATGCGATCGCCGGGCATCACCATTTCCGCCTCGGTTCCCTCATCAGTGGTGAAGGCGCTGATTGTGCCAGTCACATCTGTGGTTCGTACATAAAATTGAGGTTTATATCCAGGGAAGAAAGGTGTATGACGACCGCCCTCTTCTTTCTTCAAAATATAGACTTCAGACTCAAACTGAGTGTGAGGTTTAATGGATTTTGGCTTCGCAATAACCATGCCACGCTCAATATCTTTCTTCTCCACGCCTCGCAGGAGAATACCAGCATTGTCTCCTGCCATCCCTTCTTCAAGGCTCTTCTTGAACATCTCAATACCCGTCACCACAAATTCACGAGTATCTCTAATGCCGACCAGCTCAACTTTATCGTTAACTTTGACAGAACCGCGCTCAATCCGACCTGTTGCAACCGTACCCCGACCTGTAATTGAGAAGACATCCTCAACTGCCATCAAGAATGGTTTATCAATATCACGTTCAGGAGTAGGAATGTAAGCATCCACTGACTCCATCAACTCGTAGATTTTATCAACCCACTCATCTTCGCCCCGTTTAGTGGTTGGACTTGCGGTCATTTTTTCCAAAGCCCGTAGCGCTGATCCTGCTGTAATTGGAATCTCGTCGCCGGGAAACTCATAAGAATCCAGCAATTCACGAACTTCAAGTTCAACAAGCTCCAAAAGTTCATCATCGTCTACCATATCTTTCTTATTCAGAAAAACCACTAGCCGAGGAACTCCAACTTGACGAGCTAGCAAGATATGTTCACGAGTCTGAGGCATGGGGCCGTCAGCCGCAGAAACCACGAGAATACCGCCGTCCATCTGGGCTGCACCTGTGATCATGTTTTTCACATAGTCAGCGTGACCAGGACAATCAACGTGAGCGTAGTGACGATTTTCAGTCTCATACTCTACGTGGGCTGTATTAATGGTGATGCCGCGCGCCTTTTCTTCAGGAGCCGCGTCAATTTCGTCATATTTTCTTGCCTGTGCCTGTCCCAAAGCAGACAAGGTCATTGTAATTGCAGCCGTAAGTGTGGTCTTACCATGGTCAACGTGACCAATCGTACCAATATTTACGTGGGGTTTAGTCCGTTCAAACTTTGCGCGTGCCATTGATTATGCGTTCCTTTTCCTGATTATGCGTTCCCTTTGCTTTTCGCAATGATTGCTTCAGCTTCATTGCGGGGCACTTCCTCGTAGTTACTAAATTCCATCGAGAAAATTCCTCGCCCCTGAGTTTTTGTCCGGATATCTGTAGCATATCCAAACATGTTAGCCAATGGAACCTTTGCAGTTACTTTTGCAATTCCTTGCACATTATCTTGACCTTCAATTTGCCCTCGACGTGAGTTCAAATCTCCAATAACGTTCCCAACAAAATCGTCAGGAACTTCTACCTCAACTTTCATCATGGGTTCCAGGATAACAGGTGTCGCCTTCATTACGGCTTCTTTAATTGCCATAGAGCCAGCAATTTTGAAAGCCATTTCAGAAGAATCAACATCGTGATAGGAACCATCGACTAAAGTTGCTTTGAGATCAATGACTGGGTAACCTGCCAAAATACCAGATTCACAAGCTTCTCGCATTCCCTGTTCCGCTGGTGAAACGTATTCTTTTGGAACCGTTCCTCCAACAATTTTAGACACAAACTCGAAGCCAGTTCCTTCTTCCCCAGGTTCTAGCTGAATGACTACATGTCCATATTGCCCTTTGCCTCCACTTTGACGGATGAACTTCCCTTCGGCGCGAACTGCCTTACGAACAGTTTCTCGATAGGCAACTTGGGGCGCACCTACGTTTGCCTCTACTTTAAACTCTCGCTTCATCCGGTCTACTAAAATATCCAGATGTAGCTCACCCATACCCGCAATTACAGTCTGATTAGTCTCTTGATCGATTCTGACGCGGAATGTAGGGTCTTCCTCAGAAAGAGACTGGAGCGCCTTAGATAGCTTCTCCATATCTTGCTTCGTTTTCGGCTCAACTGCGACTGAGATTACAGGCTCTGGAACAAATAGGGACTCAAGAATGAGGGGTGAGTTCTCATCGCAAAGAGTATCACCAGTGAAAGTATCTTTAAGCCCAAGTGCTGCACCTAAATCGCCTGCACGAAGCTCATCGACCTCAATGCGATCGTCTGCTTTCAAAACGATCAAGCGCGAAATTCTTTCTTTTTTATCCTTTGCTGCGTTTAGAACATAGCTGCCTTTTTGCAAAATACCTGAGTAAACGCGAACAAATGTCAGCCGACCGTAGGGGTCTGCCATGATTTTGAATGCTAATGCCGCTAATGGCTGATCATCATCCGCAGTCCGGGTCACTGTTTCACCCTTCAAGGTAAGCCCTTGAATCGGTGGAACATCAACAGGGGCAGGCAAGTAATCTACAACGGCATCCAATAAAAGCTGGACACCTTTATTTTTAAAGGCAGAACCACAAATTACAGGAATAATGGCACCACTGAGTGTACTCTTGCGAAGAGCCAACTTGATTTCTGCTTCAGTTAGTTCCTGACCATCTAAGTACTTTTCGGTTAGAGCGTCATCTGTTTCGGCAACCGATTCAACTAACTTGAGACGATAGGCTTGAGCGGTTTCCACAATATCAGATGGAATTTCAGCGTTTTCAATATCGGTTCCCAAGTCGTTGTTGAAGAGGTATGCTCTCATCCGAACTAAGTCAACGATTCCCCTAAGTTTATCTTCACTCCCAATTGGGATCTGAATAGGTACAGCGTTGGCACGTAAGCGATCGCAAACTTGCTCATGCACCTTAAAAAAGTTTGCTCCAGTCCGATCCATCTTGTTGATGAAAATAATTCGAGGAACATTGTAGCGATCGGCTTGCCGCCACACAGTCTCAGTTTGAGGTTGAACCCCTCCCACCGAGCAAAGTACAGTAATCACCCCATCCAGCACTCGCATAGAACGTTCAACTTCAATAGTGAAGTCTACATGCCCCGGTGTATCAATAATATTGATCTTATACTCAGGCTCACCCGGCATGGGTTGAGTTGGGTTTTGGGGATCGCGTCGAGTCCAAGCAGAAGTAATAGCAGCAGCCGTAATCGTAATGCCACGCTCACGCTCCTGCTCCATCCAATCGGTGACAGCCGTTCCCTCATGAACTTCGCCCATTCGATGAACCACACCAGAGTAGAATAGAATTCGCTCTGTTGTCGTTGTTTTGCCAGCATCAATGTGTGCAGCAATGCCAATGTTTCTAACTTGCTCAAGCGGTACGTTACGGGGCACAGCTACCTCCTTGGTCTCTGTAACACTAATTCTTGCACTAGTGCTTTTAGAATCTTTTATTTTCTATTTTTGAGAAAAATTAAACTTAACTAGTAGCGGTAGTGAGCAAAAGCTTTGTTAGCTTCTGCCATACGGTGAGTCTCTTCGCGCTTACGAATTGCGCTTCCGGTTTGATTCGCTGCATCCATCAACTCATTTGCCAGCTTGCTTGCCATAGTTTTTCCAGCACGCTGACGAGCAAATTGAATTAGCCAACGCAGAGCAAGTGCAGTTCCTCTGTCTGAGCGCACCTCAATTGGAACTTGATAAGTTGCCCCACCAACGCGACGGGCTTTGACTTCTACCAAAGGCGTAGTGTTCTTGACTGCTTGCTCGAAGACTCCCATCGGATCAGAACCTGTACGCTGCTCTATAGCTTTGAAAGCATCGTAAATAATGCGTGAAGCTAGAGATTTTTTGCCGCTTTCCATAATTCGCCTTGACATCATGGTGACAAGCCGGGAATTGTAAACCGAGTCAGGTGGAACAGGACGTTTCTGAATAACCGTACGACGGGACATAAAGCAAATAACCTTAAATTAGCAAATAAACCAGAAAACTTTTCACACACCAGATACCAGCCAGCAGGCTAAACATAAATCTCAGCATTCAAGCAACATTGCCTGAAGTGCAAAGAAAATACTTGATTCTTAAGATTATAAAAACCAGTTTAGTAATAGTTGATGTCACTCAACTATTTAGCCTTAGGACGCTTCGCTCCATACTTAGAACGTGCTTGCTTACGGTCTTTGACCCCAGCAGTATCTAAAGTTCCACGAATAATATGATACCGGACACCTGGCAAATCCTTAACACGCCCACCCCGAATCATAACGACAGAGTGTTCTTGCAGATTATGACCAATGCCTGGGATATAAGCTGTTACTTCAAAACCAGAAGTCAAGCGAACACGAGCAACTTTGCGTAGCGCCGAGTTGGGCTTCTTCGGTGTCGTAGTATAAACTCTAGTGCAAACTCCACGGCGCTGAGGGCAGCTTTTTAGTGCAGGAGATTTCGTCTTCTTAATTAATTTTTGACGTTCACTACGAATGAGTTGCTGAATTGTAGGCATGTCTAGAATTAGTACGGCAATCTTACATTTTGGCTTTTGCGATCTCTATAGATTATGTTAGTCCGTTTACTTCAGTACTGAATCTTACGAAGCACCAAGACAGAAAATCTGAGAAGTCGGCAGAAATTCTAGTCTACCATACTTATTTTGATGAACGCACTACCGATTTTACAATCGAGTGTTCAACTTTAGGAAACGACCAACAGCCTTAGCTACTGATTACTTTGAATAGAGAAAGAGTTGCCGCAGCTACAAGACTGAAGAGCGTTAGGGTTATGGAAGCGAAAGCCGCCGCCCATCATGTCTTCTGAGTAGTCAAGAATTAACCCATCTAGGTAGAATAAGTTTTCAGAACTCACCAATATTGAAATCTTAGCGTTCTCATAAATATGATCTCCAGGTTGAGCATCAATATCAAAAGTGAGGGAGTAGGAAAGCTCGAGACAACTGCCGGATAATACTGAAATCCGAAGCTTTGAGTCGGTGTTGTGCGTTTTTGCTTTAAGCCGCAACACTTCGCTAGTTGCAGAAGTACTGAGTTGAATCATGGCTTAGTGAGTTGCGATCGCTGGATAAATTCGCGGATAGGATATTACAGTGTTATCTAGATTACTTTGAAGCGGTACGAGCATAATCATCTTGAAAGCGAATAATGTCATCTTCGCCAAGATATTCACCGTTTTGAACTTCTATTAGAACCAGTGGGATCACTCCAGGATTCTCTAGACGATGAGCCGTGCATTGAGGGACATAGGTTGATTGATTGCTGTGCAAAATAATTTCTTGATCCCCACAAACAACCTTGGCAGTACCGGAAACTACAATCCAATGTTCACTCCGATGATGATGCATTTGTAGGCTAAGGCGGTGACCAGACTTGACTTCAATCCGCTTAATTTTGTATCCTCGTCCTTCTTCAAGAATGGTGAATGATCCCCAAGGGCGTGATTCACCAGATGCAACAGATAAAGGGGGAACGTTTGATAAAGTAAGCGCTGAAACCTCTTGAATTTCTTGGGTGGAAGGCACGATTAATTCTCCTTGAGCTTAACCATTATGGGGCGTGTGGGAAGAACGTCTCCTGTGCGTCACCATAGCAAATTTTTCCAATAGCTTGACACCTTAAATCCTCCTATATTAGTTAACTTTACATATTTAACTATTTTCTAAAAAGCTAGCTTTATGTTGGGAACTGTTGATATAGAGAAGCAGTCTAGGAAGTGATCTAGCGAAGAAAAATGCCGATGCCGTTGTGAACACGAGCGGCTGAATTAGGGAGGCGATCGATGACTTGTCCCCCTAGATAAAGGGTGGTGGAGCTACCCCCATCTAGGTTGAGCGCGTTAATAGCCCCAAGCTGCTGAAGAATTTGCGTCATTTCGGTTAGGTTTAGTGCGTCACCATTCAGTTTTTTGTAAGCGGTAACTAACAGGACTTGACCTGCGCTAGTTTGAGCGATCGCGCTGCGGGGTGCGGCTTCCATTGCAAAAGCGTTGCTGAACCCTTCCAGTTTTGCGTCTAACACAATCTGCGAATTTTGAATCAACAGTGGTCCAGCGCCAAGCAAATAGGGATAGCGGTTTAGTTCCGGTGGATTGGTGTTGCTTTCGAGTTGTAGTGAGGTTCCCGGTGTAAAGATAGAAGCAATAGATTGATTTGATCGCAGCACCAATAAATAACCATTGCTAGGAATCGGCACTCCGGCGCTACCTGCTTTTGCTAAAGGCTGTTGGCTGATAACCCGATTGTTTTGCACTAATATGATTATCTCATTGTCAGATAAGGACGTGTAAGTTGCTCCCCAATCCGACGTATATCGAGCAACACCAGCTTGAATGTAGCCACTATTAAGATGAGTAATTGGTAGCTGTTGTCCTATGGATGTGGTGAGGGCTTCTTGGAGGGTAAGTCGTTGGAATGCAAAATTTCCTGAGTTATCCCAGGCGATCGCGCCTCGATTTAAAATGGGCCCCGATAGCCACCGTCCTTCTAAGCGAATGGCACCCAGGGGCAACTGCCGAATCCGGTTAAAAAAGCCGCCGTTAATCGCTGCGGTTGCCTGCGATTGCTGGGCAGTTTGGGCAAGGGGCGCAATGCCCATCATGGAAGAAATATTGGGCACAATTGGCTTTAGGCTTAATCCAGGTTGACGGGGATCGAGTTCTAGCCAGGTGACGGGCACTCGGTCGGTGCCGATCGCCACAGTCTGCTGCCGCCAGCGCAACCCTGGTGCCCACAGAATATTACGGTCAATCGAACTATCAGGACGAATATCGACAATGATGCGATCGGGCTTTGCAAGGCTCCAGATGCGCGGTTGAATGCCGTCAGGAATCCTCAATCGAACGCGAGTTTGCTTGCCAAATGACTCAACGCTAACCGATTGAACATAGTTGCCAGAGACCGTTTTGATTTGGTGCAAAACATCAGGGGTCACTTGGGCATTGAGAGTGAGAGTTACGTCCTGATTCGTCGCCTCGGTTTGCCAGGGAGTGGAGCGGTCTAGTTCAATCACAAGGCGATCGCCCCACGCAGGTTTGCCTTGACGAATTGCCCGCACATTAGCAGTCGAAGCATTAATTTGTAGGGTGGAATCAGCCATTTTCATCTGCCAACCCTTTTGAGCCGCCAGTTCCGTTACATCTAAATAGCGCAGGGATGAAATGATGCGCGGGGATAGAGTGCTGGGCTGCGAATTAGGTTGAGTAAACCATTGGATCGGCTGCTGAGTGGCAGTATTGGCGGTGAGAAGTTGGATGCCAAAAGTGAAGAAGAGGGCGCGATCGCCGATCCCAATTCGCAGCCCAGAATCATCTTGCCACTGGCTCCAAGGTGCAGAGAGCATCTGTCCATCGAGTGAAATTTGCGTCCCTTGCTGCATAGGTGGACTCGCCTGAACAGGGATAGAAATCCCTAAAAATAATACTGTTCCTAAAATGCTACCTAGCGATCGCCCTTGCTTAAAGCTCAATCGTCCTTTTAGCATCATTGAGTATCTATTGGCACTCATTTTTTTCCTGTTGATATGACTCAGCAAACTCAAGTCCGAAACGAAGCTTTACATCTCATAATGAATATAAAGACTATCTACATCTAAAAGACCTTGTGCGAAACAATCACCGTCTGTATTTGGCGAGCGATCGCCGTCTGTCTCCAGTGTAGATGCTGCTAAAAGTCAATAAAACCAACTTTCAGCTAATGGTTTAGCCTAATGGGTGTTTGGTTCCTGCTGTACTCTTCTTCAGGGTCTTTTGCTTGTACTGTTTATAAATCTCAAACTATTTTTTAAGCAATGAGCCTTTTATAGTGGTTTTCTATGGATTTGATTTTTTGGTTTTCTGTCAAAGCGTCTGCATTTTCCAACCCTGGGATTGGTAGTAACAAGATCTAGGGAAGCCCTTAAGAATTTCAAAAGCAGAACCTATCTAATTTAGTGATCTAATTTAGTGATCTAATCTACTGATTCGATAGACCTTGTAAAAATCACCCTATCAACCGAACGAAATACGTCATTGTCATGGCTAATGCAACTGTGAATCAGGATAGCAATCAATTGAATAGTGGATATGAAGGACAACGCTGGCTCGTGGAAGAGCGTGATGCCTGTGGAGTCGGGTTTATTGCCGATCGACAAGGGCGGGCTAGCCATGAGTTGATTGAAAAAGCGTTGATTGCCGCAACCTGTCTGGAGCATCGGGGTGGATGCAGCGCCGATCGCGATTCTGGGGATGGGGCTGGCGTGATGACCGCGATGCCCTGGGAGTTCTTTGATGCTTGGTTTGCAGCCGAGGGCATTTCACCTGCACGAGAGTACATTGGTGTGGGCATGGTGTTTTTGCCTCAAGATAAATCCGTGGCAGCGATCGCCCGTAAAACCCTTGAGCAAGTGTCCATTGAGGAAGGGGCAACTGTTTTAGGGTGGCGCGTGGTGCCCGTGCATCCAGAGTGTTTGGGCATTCAAGCGCGAGAAAATCAGCCGCAGATCGAGCAATTTTTTGTGCAATCGACGCTACAAGGGGATGAGTTGGAGCGGCAACTGTATCTGATTCGTAAGCGAGTTTTGCAAGTAGCAGAACAGGCAGTCGGAAAGGTAGTCGAGGACTTTTACTTGTGTTCGTTTTCTAACCGAACAATTGTTTATAAAGGCATGGTGCGATCGGCAGTGCTGGGCGAGTTTTACGCCGACCTGAAGCATCCAGACTACAAAAGTGCCGTTGCTCTATATCACCGCCGTTTTAGTACCAATACTCTACCAAAGTGGCCACTTGCCCAACCCATGCGGCTCTTGGGGCATAACGGCGAAATTAATACCTTGCTGGGTAATATCAACTGGATGATGGCGAAACAGCCAGATTTGGTGCATCAATGCTGGCATATTACTGGAGATCCTTTCAGTGAAAATACGTCTAGAAATCGCTTGCCGGATCTGATGCCCACCGTGCGGATGGAGAACAGCGACTCCGCTAACTTAGATAATGTATTTGAACTGCTGGTGCGATCGGGTCGCAGTCCTCAAGCAGCACTGATGATTATGGTGCCAGAGGCTTACCACAATCAGCCCGATATAGCCGATCATCCAGAAATTATTGATTTCTATGAATACTACAGCGGCGTTCAAGAACCCTGGGATGGTCCAGCGCTTCTGGCATTTTGTGATGGCAAAGTGGTAGGGGCATCCCTCGATCGCAATGGGCTACGTCCGGCGCGATATGTGATCACCCGCGATGGGTATATCGTCGTCGCTTCAGAAGCAGGCGTAGTTGACATTCCAGAAGCAGAAATTTTGGAAAAAGGACGGCTGGGTCCAGGACAGATGATTGCGGTAGATTTGCAAACCCACGAAATCCTGAAGAATTGGGAGATTAAGCAGCGAGTTGCCCAATCCCATCCCTACGGTGAATGGCTGAAGCAGCATCGCCAAGAGCTAGCAGTTCAGCCGTTTGAGAACGAAACGCCGAAGTTAAAACCGCAAGAGTTTCTGCGCTATCAAACTGCCTTTGGCTTTACGGCGGAAGACGTAGAATTGACTATTCAAGAGATGGCGGCTCAAGGCAAGGAACCCACTTTTTGCATGGGGGATGACATTCCATTAGCGGTGCTGTCTGCCAGACCTCATGTGCTGTATGACTATTTCAAACAGCGGTTTGCTCAGGTGACCAATCCGGCGATCGACCCTTACCGCGAACGTCTAGTGATGTCTTTGACGACGCAGTTAGGGGAACGGATTAACCTGTTGGAAGCCAAGCCAGAATCTGCGCGGTTAATCAAACTCAATAGCCCCGTGTTGAATGATGCCGAACTGGATCACATTCGGGAATCTGGATTGGAGACGGCAACCCTTTCGACCTTGTTCAAGATTGCGTTGGGTCCTGATGGCTTGCTGCAAGCAGTGATAGACCTGTGTCAGCAGGCAACCGCAGCCGTACAATCGGGTAAGAAAATTCTGATTTTGAGCGATCGCGCGGCTGAAAATGGCACCCCTGCAACCATCAGCGCTGACTTTAGCTATATTCCCCCTTTGCTAGCAATCGGTGCAGTTCACCATCACCTGATCCGCCAAGGTTTGCGGATGAAAGCGTCTCTGATTGTGGATACTGCTCAATGTTGGAGTACGCATCATTTTGCCTGCCTGATTGGGTTTGGTTGCAGTGCAGTGTGTCCCTATCTGGCATTGGAAACGGTGCGTCAGTGGTGGCACGATCCCAAAACTCAAGGCTTTATGGAGCGGGGTAAGCTGAAGCAAATTAGCTTGGTGGCAGCAGAAACCAACTTCCGCAGAGCGATCGAAGATGGCTTGCTGAAAATCATGTCGAAAATGGGGATTTCGCTGTTGTCGAGCTATCACGGCGCACAGATTTTTGAGGCGATCGGTATTGGCGGTGACTTACTCAATCTGGGCTTTTTGGGTACTGCGTCTCGGTTGGGCGGTTTAAACATAACCGAACTGGCACACGAAGTATTGGCAATTCATCAGCGGGCTTTTCCAGAATTGACGATCAAAAAGCTGGAAAATCTCGGCTTTGTCAATTCTCGTCCCGGTGGCGAATTTCACATCAATAGTCCAGAGATGACCAAGCATTTGCACAAGGCGGTCAGACAAAATCAATACGATCATTACGAGCTTTATCAGCAATATATGATGGGTCGTCCGCTGACGGCACTGCGGGATCTGCTGGATTTAAAGGGCGATCGCCCTTCCATTCCGTTAGAAGACGTAGAATCGGCGGCTGATATTGTCAAGCGGTTCTGCACAGGCGGTATGTCCTTGGGGGCGTTGTCTCGTGAGGCGCATGAAACCTTGGCGATCGCCATGAACCGAATTGGCGGCAAATCTAACTCTGGCGAGGGCGGCGAAGATCCGATTCGCTTTCAAACCTTAAATGATGTGGATGCAGCGGGACAATCCGCCACATTGCCTCATTTGAAAGGATTACGGAATGGCGATCGCGTTAGTTCTGCCATTAAGCAAATCGCGTCGGGTCGCTTTGGGGTAACTCCAGAATATTTGATCAGCGCCCAGCAGCTAGAAATCAAGGTGGCTCAAGGTGCCAAGCCAGGAGAAGGGGGACAACTTCCGGGCAATAAAGTCAGTCCATACATTGCCATGCTGCGCCGCTCAAAACCTGGCGTAACGCTGATTTCTCCGCCGCCGCACCACGATATTTACTCAATTGAGGATTTGTCCCAACTGATTTTTGACTTGCATCAGATCAGCCCAACCGCAAAAGTATCGGTAAAACTGGTCGCCGAAGTAGGCATTGGCACGATCGCAGCAGGTGTAGCAAAAGCAAACGCCGACGTGATTCAAATTTCGGGACATGAAGGCGGCACTGGAGCCTCCCCCCTGAGTTCGATCAAACATGCGGGTAGCCCTTGGGAACTGGGACTAACGGAAGTGCATCGGGTGCTAATGCAGAACAACCTACGCGATCGCGTCTTGCTGCGAGTGGATGGCGGTATTCGCACCGGGTGGGATGTGATCATGGCGGCATTAATGGGCGGCGAAGAATTTGGTTTTGGCACGATTGCCATGATTGCGGAAGGCTGCATCATGGCGCGGATTTGCCATACCAACAATTGTCCTGTGGGTGTAACTAGTCAAAAAGAAGAACTCCGTAAACGCTTTACGGGTATTCCTGAGCATGTGGTCAACTTTTTCTTTTTTGTGGCAGAGGAGGTGCGATCGCTGCTGGCTCGTTTGGGCTACCAATCCCTCACCGATATCATCGGACGGGCAGATTTGCTGAAAATGCGGGAAGGCGTAACCCTGACCAAAACTCACAGATTGAACTTGGACTGCCTGACCAAACTGCCAGATACCCGTGACGATCGCGCCTGGTTAACCCATGAAGCAGTACACAGCAATGGTTTCGTGCTAGATGATGAGATTTTGGCAGATGCCGACATTCAAGCCGCGATCGCTCACCAAACGAACCTAACCAAAACCTGGAAGGTGGTGAACACCGATCGCACTGTCGGGGCTAGAATTGCAGGCGCGATCGCCAAACAATATGGTAACAGCAGCTTTAGCGGACAGATCACACTTAACTTCATTGGGGCAGCAGGTCAAAGCTTTGGAGCCTTTAACCTACCCGGCATGACCCTTTCCCTGGAAGGAGAAGCCAACGATTATGTGGGTAAAGGAATGCACGGCGGCGAAATCGTCATTTTCCCTCCTGCCGCCGCTACCTATGATCCATCCGAAAACGTGATCATCGGCAATACCTGCCTCTATGGCGCGACAGGCGGCACTCTCTATGCGTTAGGTTTAGCGGGTGAACGGTTTGCCGTCCGTAATTCCCAAGCAAAAGCCGTGATTGAAGGTGCTGGGGATCACTGCTGTGAATATATGACAGGCGGCGTAATTGTAGTGCTGGGCAAAACCGGACGCAATGTCGGCGCTGGGATGACAGGCGGACTCGCCTACTTTCTAGATGAAGACGGTAGTTTTGCTGCCAAGGTCAACCCAGAAATCATTGAGCCACAGCGAATTACTTCTCCCGTAGGCGAACAGCAACTCAAAGAGTTAATTCAGGCTCACAGCGATCGCACCGGTAGTCCTAAAGCCAAGAAAATCTTGGACAACTGGGCGAAATATCTGCCGAAATTCTGGCAAGCGGTGCCCCCATCCGAGAAGGATTCCCCAGAGGTAAATCCAGAAACCTCGACGGATAAGCTGCTTAGCCCGGTGTCTTAAACGAGTTGGGTACTGAAAAATAAACAATTCACTCATTTCTCCTGGACAAGCAAGAGTTTGACCTCAAATCGATCAGGGGAGATCGCATCCTTATCGGAATCTGGACTAGCGGAAGATAGACTAGAAAAACAGTTGTGGATTGAGCGATCGCGATGTTGATTGCTCCTGAAAATCCTTCTGAGGAGTGCGCTAAGGAAATTAGGGCGACAAGTCTTAAAAAAGCTCAAAGAAAGTGTGAAGCGATCTCGGCTAAAGAATTGTTAATCGAGGTTCTTTCAGTTACTCAAGCCACAATTACACCCTACGAAGGCAATTATCGATTTACCTGTTGGTTCAGAAGTGAGGCAATACCCAATGTCAATGACAGCGACAGTTAAAGACTTGCGAACTATTCGCTATATCCCCAAGCCAGGGGAGCATCAGTTATCGATCAATTTAGGATTGGCGGATGCTGCAACAGTGCTTGATTTTGCTCGTGAGACAGGATTAGAATTCGAGGCTGTGCAAATTCCTACTCGTCAAGGCATTGAAATTCATGCACTGTTGCTCTGTCAGCAGTCCGAATCATTGCCTTTTGGATCTGATCTTTCAGATAAGCTTGATGAACTAGCTACAAAAGTTAGCTCTGCGGCTATTCGCCATGTTTACGGACGGTTCAAAACAGCATAGAAATGATGAATAGCTAGAAGCATCAAATAAAGAATTGCAGGAATCGCTTCCTGCCTCTGATTGAGATGGGATGGCAAAACTCAGGGATAATGGCTCTATGACGATCGCCCATCCGTAGGAAAAAATCAGGTGACAACCGATAATTCAACTCCCATCGAACATCAAAACGTGCCCCAAGCGCATCAAGGGCTGCACGGCTTTCTTTACAGTTCCGAGGATGAACATGGCGCTGTGGATGCCGCGATCGCAGAGTCATCCCTAGCCATTGAAACCATTACCCCCGTGGATACCTGGTGTGAAGCAGTGGGGAATGCCAAAGTTGCCGGGGTTTATGCCGTGCTAAATGGCGATCGCCAAACTCAATACATTGGCTATTCTCGCAATGTTGCTCTGGCTCTTCGGGGACACGTTACCCAAATTGGCGCTGATGTTTGTGCATTTGCGCGGGTGCAGCCGTTTAAGTTTCCCAAGCGCGACGAGATGGAAGCGCTGCAAAATGCCTGGATCGCTGAACTAGGTCGCACTCCACCGGGAAATGTGGATGATAGCGGACTGTGGGCAAACACGATTGGAGCCGCCGCGATCGCGGCAATGTCGGCGGCAGAACGCCAAGCTTATGATGAGAAAAAGCTGAAGCTGCGAAAAGCCATGGCAGAAGCCGAAAGCCAAGAAACGGTCGCAGGAGAGGGCGATAGCGCAAGCGGTGACTTGTCAGTTCGCCGCCAAAACCTGGAAGCTGCTGTCACAGAAGACGACTGGAGCAGCGTGGTGCAGCAGCAAACCCAAGAAACCCTATAGCACTGGATTACACTCGCTAAAGCGATCGCGCAATATCTGAGTGGGGCAGGATATTAATGCCAAAAAAATCTAGAATTTTAAAGCAGTTACTCTAGAGTGAGTTTTTTATTTTATGAATACTGCAAACTATTTTTAGTTTAAGCAGCACCAGATTTTAGGGTATAAGGCAGTATAGCAATCTGCTTGTCTGCCAATAGCATCAGCACCATTATGGAGATTCTGGCGATGTCCTTAGAAAGTGCAAGTCGATTTTTGGAAGCCGTTGCCTATGATGAAACATTACGAGAGCGGTTTGATCAAATGCAGGGACCGGAAGAATTCCTAAAAATCACTGAGCAGTTGGGTTATAGCTTTACCACGGATGAATTAATGTCGCTGGCGCGGGAACAAAGCGAAGGAATTACCGTGCGACGGCATACGGGGGTGTGGAAGTGGTTGCGTAGCATTGATTGGGTCTAAACAAGAGGAGAGTGGCGAATGGCGAATGGCGAATTAGAAACTCAAAATTCAAAACTTAAAACTCAAAACTTAAAATTCCAGCCATTCGTTGTCGCTAGTCAGGGATACACGTTAAAGTCAAGGGCGACTGAGCTTCCTACTGGATTTAGCTGATGCAATTTCTTCGATCTACTATTGCTTTGCTGTTTGCGATCGCGTTCAGTTTCATCCCGATGTCGCCCGCACTGGCAGCCAGTTTTGCGCCAAACGAAAATCTAGTAGTGGAAGGTATTCCAGCAATTCCGTTGGCGTTAGTCGAAGGGGTCAAACGCTATACAGAGTTTCGCTCAGCTAGTTTGGCGAGTTGGCATCCCCAGCGGCGAGAAATTTTGATTTCCACCCGATTTTGCAACAATGCTCAAGTGCATCAGGTGCGATCGCCCCTTGCGGCTCGTACCCAACTCACCTTTTTTACGGAGCCTCCTTCGGGTGCGACCTATCAGCCGACTCAGGGCGACTATTTTGTCTTTAGCCGCGATGCGGGTGGCAACGAGTTTAGCCAAAACTACCGCTACGATGTGGCAACGGGTGAAGTGACGCTGCTAACGGATGGCAAGTCTAAAAACAGTCGCGGCGTGTGGTCTGCTAAGGGCGATCACATGGCGTATACCTCAACCCGGCGTACGGGCAAAGATGCCGATTTGTATGTGATTGATCCGACGAAACCGAGCAGCGATCGCCTGTTTGCAACAGTGGAAGGGGGCGGTTGGGCACCCTTAGATTGGTCACCGGACGATCGCCAACTTTTAGTATTGCAATATCTATCTGCCAGCGAAAGCTATTTGTGGTTGTTTGATACGCAGACGGGCAACCGCACTCTGCTGACACCCAAGGGCAAAGAAACAGTTTTGTATGAATCGGCGGCATTTAGCAAAGATGGCAAGGGCTTGTATGTCGTCAGCGATCGCGGCTCCGAATTTCAGCAGCTTGCCTACTACAATCTTGCTAGCAAGCGCTATACGCCGATCACTAGCAAAATTAAGTGGGACGTGGAAGACTTTGATTTGTCGGAAGATGGCAAGCGTCTCGCCTTTGTCACTAACGAAGATGGAGTGAGCGTACTGCATGTGATTGATAAAACTCGTCGAGAACTTGCTCTGCCTAAATTGCCGAACGGGCTGATCCTCGGACTAAAGTGGCATCGGAACAATCGCGATCTCGGCTTTACGTTTGTATCGGCTCAATCGACTGCTGATATCTATTCAATTGATGTCACGACCAATAAACAAACGCGCTGGACAGAAAGCGAAACGGGCGGCATCAACACCCGCACTTTTTCAGAAGCGGATCTAGTTCGCTGGAAAAGCTTTGATGGCAAAACCATTTCTGGCTTTCTCTATCGTCCTGCTCAAAAATTTACAGGCAAACGTCCCGTCATCATTGATATTCACGGCGGACCTGAAAGTCAGTTTCGTCCGGTCTTTTTGGGGCGACAAAATTATTACTTGAATGAACTAGGTGCAGCGATTCTATTCCCGAATGTGCGCGGCTCCGCAGGCTATGGAAAATCCTTTTTGAAGTTGGATAATGGCTTTTTGCGAGAAGATTCGGTGAAGGATATCGGGGCGCTGCTCGATTGGATTGCAACGCAGCCGGATTTGGATGCCAGTCGGGTGATGGTGACGGGCGGCAGCTATGGCGGCTATATGTCTCTGGCGGCAGCAACAACTTACAGCGATCGCATTCAAGGGGCAATTAATATTGTGGGCATCTCCAACTTTGTCTCTTTTCTAGAGCGCACCGAAAGCTATCGTCGTGATTTGCGCCGCGTGGAATATGGTGACGAACGCGATCCTAAAATGCGAGAATTCTTACTAAACATCTCGCCGCTCAACAACGCTGAAAAAATCAAAAAGCCCTTATTTGTGATTCATGGCAAAAACGATCCCCGTGTTCCGCTCAACGAAGCCGAACAAATAGTAGCCACGGTTCGGAAAAACGCGACTCCCATTTGGTATCTAATGGCAAAGGACGAAGGGCACGGATTCGCCAAGAAACCCAATGCCGATTTTCAGTTCTATTCCACGGTGCAATTTATCAAAACCTACTTGTTGAATCAATCAGGTAGTCAATAAGTTGGATTTAACGCTACAACTCAATTAAGGGAATTCATTCAGCCGAATTTACAATAAGGGCAAACCCATGACACGGGACGGAGAAAAACAAGGAGTTCTTAAGGAAATCAAAACCCAAGCAGTGATCTTGGGGGGATTGGTGCTGTTGGCATGGGGGTTGGAATTATTTGACCTATTTGTACTGCGGGGCGGTGGCTCCCTCTACGGCGGGTTTAATCAATGCCGACTCGATTTACGTGGTGAATTGGCGCAATGCGGCTTAAACCAATTTGGCATCATTCCGCGAAACTTAATCGGGCTACGGGGCATCCTGTTTGCGCCTTTTTTACACGCAAACTTAGCACACCTGATTGGCAACACTATTCCCTTTGTCACTTTGGGCTGGCTAATTATGCTGAGCGAAATCAGCGACTTTTTTATAGTCAGCGTTATTTCTGCCATCGTAGGGGGGTTAGGCACCTGGTTGTTTGGCTCTCCGGGGATTCACATTGGCGCAAGTGGCGTAATTTTTGGATATTTGGGCTATCTGCTGTCGCGGGGCTATTTTGAACGGAAGCCGCTTTCTATTGCGATGTCTCTGTTTGTGCTAGTGCTTTATGGCAGTTTGCTTTGGGGATTGTTTCCCTTGCAATATGGCATTTCCTGGGAAGGACATCTATTTGGCTTTTTAGGGGGTGTTCTGTCGGCAAAGATCCTAGCGCGCGATCGCAAATCGGTTGGAGGATGAAAGCGTTGACGAATGCTGTGATTTTAGGCTGTGGCTATGTGGGGCGATCGCTGGCTCCCCGCTGGCGACAAACGATGACCGTAACGGCTACGACGACAACAGCAGCACGGCTGGCAGAATTACAAACCTTGGCAGATCGCGCTGTAGTGGTGAAAGGAAATGATGATGCAGCCGTGCGATCGCTGTTGCACAGTCAGCAAGTCGTTCTCTTATCCGTCGGTGCGCCCAACTCAACCGCTTATGAGGAAACTTACTTAAACACTGCAAAAACCTTAGTTGCTGCATTGAAAGAGTCACCCTCGGTTCAGCAGGTGATTTATACCGGCAGCTACGCAGTTTATGGCGATCGCGGGGGTGAATGGGTGGATGAAACTACACCAGTCATGCCGCTTAACCGCAAAGCTGAAGTCCTGGCAGAAACCGAGCAGGTATTGCTGAGTGCTGTCCATAATTCGCTGAAGGTTTGTGTTTTACGGCTGGGCGGCATTTATGGCACTGGACGCGAATTGGTGAAGATTTTTGGACGGGCAGCGGGTAGTGTACGTCCTGGAACGGGTGAAGAGGCTTCCAATTGGATTCACATCGACGACATTGTGGGCGCGATCGCCTTTGCCCAACAGCAAAACCTCAACGGCATTTATAACCTAGTCGGCACCGTCCCGATTACGACTCAGGAATTACTCGATCGCATTTTCACCGCGTACAGCTTACCCTTAGCCACCTGGGATGCCAATCAGCCAAGCGCTCGATCGTATAACGCTCGTGTGTCGAATCAAAAATTGCGGGATGCCGGATACGAATTTATCTACCCAGAGATCCAAGAAACGCTGTAATCTAGGCTTCTAGAAATTAAGCGACTGGTTCCCATGCACACTGTTTCGTCGAGTCCTGTCCCATCTTTGACCGTCAAAGACCACATTGCTCAGGTCTATCATCAACCGCTGCCCGATCTGCTGTTTGCCGCACAGACGACCCATCGGCAACACCATGATCCCCATGCTGTGCAGTTGTGTACGTTATGCAGCATCAAAACCGGAGCCTGCCCGGAAGACTGTGGCTACTGTTCCCAAAGTGTTCATAATCAAACGGATCTCCAGCCAGAGCCATTGATGGATGTGGCTGCGGTGGTGTCGGAAGCGGCGATCGCCAAAGCCAGTGGCTCCACCCGATTTTGCATGGGGGCGGCATGGCGCGAGGTGAAAGACGGTGCCCAATTTGAGCGGGTGATAGAAATGGTGCGGCAGGTAGCAGCGCTAGATTTAGAAGTCTGCTGCACCTTGGGAATGCTAAAACCCCATCAGGCACAGCAGTTAAAAGCCGCCGGATTGACTGCCTATAATCATAATCTGGATACCTCACCCGATTATTACCCAGAAATTATTACAACTCGCACCTACCGCGATCGCCTGGACACCATCCGCGCCGTTAGTGAAGCCGGAATTTCGGTTTGCTGTGGTGGCATTGTGGGTATGGGTGAATCAGTGGGCGATCGGCTCGATCTACTGGAATCCCTTGCTAATTTATCTCCCACTCCAGAATCCATCCCGATCAATTGCCTGGTGCCCGTCGCCGGAACTCCATTACAAGACGTGTCCCCCATTGACGCGATCGACCTCGTGCGGATGATTGCCACCACGCGCATCCTGTTTCCCGCTGCAATGGTGCGCCTCTCTGCCGGACGATTGACCATGAGCGATGAACTGCAAGCCCTCTGCTTTCTCGCCGGAGCTAACTCCATCTTTACCGGACCGAAACTCTTGACTACCCCTAATCCGGCAGGTTCTCAAGATGAGGCATTGCTACACCGCTTGGGCATGGTGCCAAAACCACTGTAATAGATTTCAGTAAAGTAGATCCATACTGCGATCGCTCATAGCCGTTAGTGCAGCAGAGAATGGGAGTAACAGATTGAATATAACGGAGTCTATGATGACAACCCTAAAACAGCTAGAAGCCCAATTACTCTCGCTCAAACCCTCAGAGCAGGCTGCCATCATTCAACTACTTTCAAATAATTTGGCAAATACTTGGGAGGGCATTCGCAAAACACCTAACGTTGTAGGCGGTGATGCCTGTATCCGTGACACCCGTATTCCAGTTTGGTTACTTATTAGCTATCGACGACTGGGGCTTAGTGAAGCCAAACTACTAGAGAACTACCCTGACCTGACCGCAACTGATCTAGCAAACGCTTGGGCTTATGCGGCAACCTATCCTAATGAAATTGAGATCGCCCTCCGTAAACAGGATGAAGCATAGCCTATGGCTCGATTTTATGCTGATGAACAGTTTCCCGCTGCAGCAACAATTGCCCTAAGAACACTCGGACATGATGTATTGACTGTTCAGGAAGCAGGCAATGGCAATCAGTGTATTTCCGACTCAGACGTTTTAGCTTTTGCCACAAACAATCATCGAACCGTTCTAACGATTCAACCGTCATGACTTTATTCAACTCCATAAAACTTCACCAGTTCATGCGGGTATTATTGCTTGTACTGAAAACCCGAATTTTGAACGACTTGCAGAGAAGATTCACCACGCAGTGATTCAACTTGATAGTTTAGATAGCCAACTGATTCGGATTTATCGAGATGCTTAACGATGAAACACTACGCGATCGCGATGGTGAAAAGATGGTGTCCCAGTCAGCCTTCCCTCAAGAATTACAATTGTTTTCCGTGTTGGGTGTGCCTGTTCATCTGACCAATGACTATCTGGGCTGGCTGGTGTCTCAGGCAGAACAACAGCTTGGTTGCCATGTGGTGACGCTGAACGCCGAAATGACGATGCAGGCGGGGCAAAATCCGCAGCTTGCCGAGATTATCCAACAGGCAGAACTGGTGATTCCCGATGGCTCTGGCATCGTGCTGTATTTGAAGCTGTATGGTAAGCAGGTAGAACGCCGTCCCGGAATTGAACTGGCGGAAGGAATGCTGCAAGCCTTTGGCAAGTCGCGAGATTTGGGCACGGTGTTTTTCTATGGCGGACAGCCAGGAGTTACGGATCAGGCTGCGATCGCGTGGCACCAGCAGTGTCCGAGCTTAGCGATCGCCACCCAACACGGCTATCTCAAACCAGAGGAACAGCTTGGGTTTGAACAGCGCTTAGAAGGGTTGCAACCTGGATTAATTTTGGTGGGTTTGGGTGTCCCTCGGCAGGAATTCTGGATTGCGGAACATCGCCATCTTTGCCCTAATGCGATCTGGATTGGCGTGGGCGGCAGTTTTGATATTTGGGCAGGCACGAAAACCCGCGCTCCAGAATTCTTTCGTAAAAATCATCTAGAGTGGCTGTATCGCCTGTATCAAGAGCCGTGGCGCTGGAGGCGGATGCTGGCGTTGCCTCATTTTGCAGGGCGATCGCTGCTTTGGCGAATGACGAAAGGCGAATGATGAATGACGTTCGCGTAGCGTCTCCGTAGGAGATATGACGAATGACGAAGGGCGAATGATGAGTAGGGAGCTTTTTTGGATCTTCTGTGTTCTAATAAACGAGAATTTGCGACCGCTTCATTCCCATACCCATGACCCAAGGTTCAACTCGCTTGCCAGTTAAAGAAACCAACTCGGTGTTGCATCCGCCGGATGAGACGCAAACGGCGATCGTCTCTTTGCAGCAGGTTCACAAAGCTTATGGGAATGGCTTTAAGGCACTCACGGATATCAACCTGGAGATTCAAAGCGGCGACTTTTTGTTTGTCACAGGTCCTTCCGGGTCGGGTAAATCCACCTTTCTGAAGCTGCTCTATGGCGAGGAACGGACGACAGCGGGTGAGGTGAGGGTAGATGGGTTGAATGTCGGTGAGTTAAAGGGCGATCGCTTAGCAAAATTACGTCGTCGGATGGGAATTGTGTTTCAAGACTACAAGCTGATTCCCCGGCGCACAGTGGCGGAAAATGTGGCGTTTGTGCTGTGGGCACAGGGATATGGTCGGCAGGAGATTCAGCGCCGCCTCCCGCCTGCCCTCAAAATGGTGGGACTTCAACATAAAGCAGATAGTTTTCCTGATGAGCTATCGGGTGGGGAACAGCAGCGCGCCAGTATTGCTCGTGCGATCGTCAATACTCCGGCGATTGTGCTTGCCGATGAACCCACTGGTAACCTGGATGCTGATAACTCTTGGCAAGTGATCAAAATCCTCAAAAAGCTACATGCGATCGGCATTACAATCATCGTCACCACCCACGACGAAAGCCTGATTCGCCTTTCAAACCATCCCGTCGTTCAAATTCGCAATGGTCATCTTTACCGCCCTGAACCCAACCTCTGATACAGTTACAGCAATACCTAAATACATTAATTGACTCAGACCATAATCTTTCGGCGTTGCTGAATCGAGATATGAAATTCGTAGGGGCAATCCCTTGTGGTTGCCCTTCATCTCCGTCAGGGTAGGCACAAGACCTACCCCTACAGTCAAAAATCATGCTTCTATTCAGCAACGCCAATCTTTCAACTGCATTCCTAAATCGAGTAGTGTGGAAATTTAGGCGTAAATCCCTAACCACGCCACTCGACACCCACCACTTACTACTTGCTACCAGTGATGTCTAATATTTATACTGTCGAAATTCACCATCAGGGTACGACTCACACCATTCAAGTGCCCGAAGACAAAACCGTTTTGGAAGTTGCCGACGAGCTTCAGTTAGACTTGCCCAGTTCTTGCCATGCGGGGGTATGTACGACTTGTGCGGCTCAGCTTTTAGAAGGAACTGTTGACCAGTCCGAAGGCATGGGAATCAGCCCAGAGTTACAGGAACAAGGCTATGCGCTGCTGTGTATTTCCCATCCTCGCTCTAATCTGAAAGTTGAAACTGAAAAAGAAGACACGGTTTATAACCTCCAGTTTGGACAACCCCAAAAATAAGCTTGCTTATTGGAATAGTTTTTAGTTCTTTACTTGTATTGCGTCATGACTACCCATTTTATTACTGCCGAAATTGATCTACAAGAGTCGCCTTTGGCACTTCAACGCGAAGTAGAAGCAGAGTTGCAAAAGCGGGGTGAACCTCTACGTTGGGCAGTGACAGCGGTTGATTTAGAGCGCCAGAAGGCTGTAGTCGAAGCGATCGTCACTCAAGCAGAAGCGGTAACTCGTTAATAACTCATTATTTTAATGAAAGGCGAGAGGCGAAAGGCGAGAGGCGAAAGGCGAGAGGCGAAAGGCGAGAGGCGAAAGGCGAGAGGAAAACTCAAAACTTAAAACTCAAAACTTAAAACTCAACTCCAAACTCCGTACTCCGCACCCTGTAATTATGAAGCGCCCCTACACCGTTATGCTGATTGTGCCCACTGGAATTGGGGCATCCATTGGCGGCTATGCAGGAGATGCTTTGTCTGTAGCACGGGCGATCGCGGAGGTGGCAGATTGTCTGATCACCCATCCCAATGTTCTCAACGGCGCTCAGCTTTACTGGAATTTGCCCAACGCCTTATATGTGGAAGGCTATGGATTGGATCAGTTTGCAGCGGGGGATTGGGGCTTGCATCCGGTGCATCACAATCGAGTCGGGTTGATTCTGGATCAGGCAATTGAACCCGATTTGCGAGTCCGCCATTTGCAAGCTGCGGATGCGACTCGCGCCACTCTGGGACTAAGTTTGACAGACTATATCGTCACCGATATGCCCTTGGGCGTGAATTTGAAAACCGCAGACTCTGGGGCAACTTGGGGCACGGTTGACCATCCCGATAGCTTGCTGAGAGCGGCAGAGCAGTTGATCACAAAAGCGGGAGCCGAGGCGATCGCGGTGGTTGCCCGGTTTCCCGATGATGTGGACAGTGATGCTCTGCAAAACTATCGCCAAGGTCAGGGCGTAGACCCGCTTGCCGGAGCCGAAGCCGTGATTAGTCATCTGGTTGTTCGCACCTTTCGCGTTCCCTGTGCCCATGCTCCGGCGTTACTGCCCTTACCCCTGGATGCCACCATTTCTCCCCGCTCTGCCGCCGAAGAGTTGGGACACACCTTTTTACCCTGCGTGTTGGTGGGGCTGAGTCGGGCACCGCAGTTTGTCTTGGCTGGTAATGCTGCTTCGGGTGATCTGTGGGCAAATCAAGTGGATGCGATCGTCATTCCTGAAACCGCTTGTGGGGGAAGCGCTGTGCTGAGTCTCTGTCAGCAATCTCACACGAAAATTGTGGCAGTGCGCGAGAATCAAACCAGAATGCAGGTTCCACCGGAAGCATTGGGCATTGCGGCAATCCAGGTGAATTCTTACCTGGAGGCGTTGGGCGTGTTGGTAGCAGATCGGGCAGGCGTCAGCCTAGAGTCACTCAGTCCTGCGATCGCGCCTTTGCTTGCGGAAAATACCAAAATGAGTGGGAGATCGCCTGAAATGAACAAGCAACCAGGCTAACTGAGCAGGCAAATTACCAGTTTGTTGATGGCATCGTTGGGAGAGAGCAAAAGCGATCGCCTTGGTAGTAAGGAGTGCGCTCTATGGTTCCATGAAATAGCTAGCGATAAACTTTCCTTTCAATTTCAAACTTTACTCTAAATACAAGCTGTGCCTCTTGCTCCTACCGCTTGCATACAGAGTTTAAAACAGCCATCATCAAACAACTGTAAGACCTGGAAAAGAACGAATGTCTCTGATCGCGCAAGGAGTTGAAAAAGGTTTAATCAAATTTGATGATGAGCAAAAGCAGATTACCTATGTTCATCAAAAAAAGAAGAGAAATTATACCAACCCTGAAGAAAAGGTACAGGCGGAAACATTTCTTCAATTGATTTTGACCTACGGCTATGACACAAAACGAATTCGCTTGTTTGTGTCCGTCACGATGGGATCATCGGTGAAAGAAGCAGACATTATTGTTTACAACGATGATCCATGCCTATCGCCTCACATCGTTGTTGAATGCAAGAAACAGGATGTCTCAGAAGCAGAATTTGCTCAGGCAGTTGAACAGGCGTTTAGCTATGCGGTGGCAGAGGGAGCGAGTTTTGTTTGGGTTACATCTGGCATTAAGAATCAGTATTATCAAGTTCCGAAGGAAAAGCCAAAAGACCGGATCACTATCACCGATATTCCTCAATGTGGTGTCGCGAAGCTTGCAAGATATAAGTACGCGAAAGGCGGTGGTTCTTCTAATGGACAAAAGCTATTTGAGTTAGAGGTTGTGACTGAGGATGAGTTAACCCGCAGATTTAAGCAAGGGCATCAATCGCTTTGGGGCGGCGGGGAACTGAACCCATCTAGCGCATTCGATGAACTGGATAAGCTGATCTTCTGTAAGTTGTGGGACGAACGCAAAGCCCGAAGGAAAGGCGAACCGTATGATTTTCAGGTTTTTCAGATTTTTAATGAAAGCTTTGAGGGGAAAACGCCTCAAGAACTTGAGCAGCAAGCAAACGAAGAATTAAGTGAGCGCATTAAGGCGCTGTATGACGAAGGGCGAAAAAAAGATCCTGAAGTGTTTAAGGATGATATTCGTCTGAGTCCTGAAAAGTTGCGAACGGTGGTTGGTTATCTGGAAGGAATTAATCTAGGAGATACCGATCTGGATAGTAAAGGTCGTGCCTTTGAAACCTTTATGGGGTCATTCTTTCGGGGTGATTTTGGGCAATATTTTACGCCTAGAGCGATCGTTAAATTTATTGTGGATGTTTTACCGATCAACCATGAGTCTTTAGTGCTAGATAGTTCTTGTGGAAGCGGTGGATTTCTACTGCACGCATTAGACAAAGTTAGAAAACAAGCAGATGAGTATTATCCCAATCACGAAACTACTCCAAAAGAATATAACCAACATAAAGAACACTGGCATGAGTTTGCAGCCAATAATCTGTTTGGGATTGAAATTAATGAACAGATTGCTCGTGTTGCCAAGATGAATATGATTATTCACGATGATGGGCACACCAATGTGATTGCATCGGATGGGTTACGCGGCAGCGAGGATTTAATCAAACGAAGTGGCAATGCAGGATTTGCCTATAGTCGTTTCAATTTTATTATTACCAATCCGCCCTTTGGTTCGGTGATTAAACAAACCGAGCAAGCCTATATGAATCAATATGGCTTTGCCTTGAAGCCTGAAGATTGGTTGAATCCTAAAAGCAGATCCACACCGAGAGAAACCCAAAATACTGAAATTTTATTTATTGAACAGTGTCACCAGTTTTTAGTAGAAGGGGGCTATTTGGCGATCGTTGTTCCTGATGGCGTTTTGACTAACTCTAGTTTGCAATATGTGCGAGATGGCATTGAAGATAAATATCGGATTGTTGCAGTAGTTTCCCTACCTCAAACGGCGTTTCAAGCAACGGGAGCAGGGGTCAAAAGTTCGGTGTTGTTTTTGCGGAAACATAGCCAATCCACAACTGAAAAAATTCAGAATCGAAAGTTTGATCTGCAAGAACAGATTAAACAGAGTAATGATTATCTGAAGCGATTAGAGAAACTTGAGAACGACAAAAAGCGCCACATTCGAGATTTGCGTGGTTTTGAAAATCCTCAAAGTTTATCGGGGAAAGCGTTGACCGAATTGGAAGCCTATAAGGAATGGAAAAAAGCGATCGCGGCTGAATATAACGAACAAATTGATGCGCTGAAAGAGGCATTGACTGAGCAATATGCTGAAGAAAAACAGCGATCGCTCGATGATTACCCAATCTTTATGGCGATCGCTGAGAACATCGGCTACGACGCAACCGGAAAACCCACCAACCTCAATGAATTAGATTTTATTGGTGAAGAACTTGCCCGGTTTATTGAAGCGATCGATCGAGGAGAAGCATGAGTTTTCAACTTTCGCCTGACGTTGATGACAATAAGATTTTTCTAGTTAATTTGAGTGAAGTTAACGAAAGATTAGATCCTAACTTTATTAAAAAATCTAGATTGCTGAAAAGTATTTTAGCAAACTCACAGTTTTCATTTCAAGAATTCGGCAACTATATAAAAAATATCCAGTATGGTATCTCCCAAATTTCAAACACAGAGCAAAAAGGAATACCAATGATTAGGATGAATAATTTACAAGGAGATGAGTGGAACTTTTTAGATTTAAAGAATATTGAGCTTACGAGTGAAGAGATTAATTTATATCGACTTAACAAAGGAGACTTACTTTTCAACCGTACTAACTCAAAAGAATTAGTAGGAAAATGTGGCGTATTTCGAGAAGAAGGTGATTGGGTTTTTGCTTCTTATCTTATTCGTGTTCAAGTAGATGAAACAAGGTTACTTCCTGATTTCGTATCAACTTTCCTGCGTCTATCTGTAGGACGGCTACAAATTGATGGGTTAAGTAGACAAATTATCGGAATGACGAATATAAATGCTGAAGAAATTAGATCATTACAGATTCCAAGTGTACCTTTATCTCTTCAGAAACAAACTGTTTTTAGAATGGACGCTGCTTATGATGCGAAAAAGCAAAAGGAGGCAGAGGCACAGCGGCTCCTTGACAGCATAGACGATTACCTTCTAAGCAAGTTGGGCATTAATCTACAAGAACCAGAAGAAAACACCATTCAAAATCGAGTTTTCTTCTGCAATTTAAGAAGTGTTGTGGGTAGAAGATTTGATCCACTTTATCACTCTGGTAATATCTATAAATTCATTGAAAGCTCAAGTTATAGCTTTGAGTATATTTCTAGGCTCACTGTTTACATGAAAACAGGTTTTGCTTCAGGAAAACAGGATCAGTCGAATGATGAGCAAGATGTTATCCAAATAAGATCAACAAACATCAGTGATGAAAGAGAGTTTATTTTTACAAGAAACGTTTACATTCGTAAATCAGAGTTGCTGAATAGAAAAAATGATGTATTGCAAATTGGCGAGGTCTTATTTAACAACACAAATAGTCAAGAACTTGTAGGAAAGTCTATATTTTTTGATTTAGACGATTCCTATTTTTGCTCAAATCACACAACAAGAATTGGCGTGCAGCAAGATAGAGTTGATCCCCAATATTTAACTCATATACTTAATCTTTATCAACGCAAACAAGTCTTTTTTAAAATATGTACAAATTGGAATAATCAATCTGGAGTAAATGTTAACGTTTTAGGTCAAGTTAAGGTTCCTATTCCACCGCTCGAAAAACAAATTGAAATCGTCGATCGCATTACGACAATTCGCAATCAAGCTAAACAACTTCGACAAGCTGCCGCCGCCGAGTTAGAGCGGGCAAAACAAGAAGTCGAAGCGATGATTTTAGGCGAATCATAAAAGCGAGACACACGATAACACAGAAACAACTGAATCTTTTCGAGTTTGGTGCATGAATTTGAGAGTAGCGATCGCGATCGCGCGATCGCAGAGGTAAGTCAGGAGGTCTCTCAGATAGCGGCTTGAGCCATTCTCTCTGTCCTCAGTTTGACCAAAGCTATCGATCGCAAAAAGTACCATACTGAAGTTAGCCAGGAAGATACCCATGAGAGCCTACGAATTTCCAGCAAAAGTCACAGCAGATGGACAGTTAGAATTGCCACCTGAATTACAGGTACGTCTGCGTCATCGACCGTCTGTTCGGGTTATTGTCCTTTTAGACGAAAGTGACGATGAATCTGAAAATTGGGCAACAATAACGGCAAAACAATTTCTTTCTGGGTACAGCGCAGCGGATGAAGTTTACGATCGCTTATAAAACATGACCCGTTATCAATCCGGCGCAATCCTGCTGCTAAATTTTCCGGCGTTGCTGATTGCAGCTATGATTTCCCTCATCCCCAACCCTTCTCCCCAAGGAGAAGGGAGCTAGAAATCTTATTCCCTCGCCCGTTGGGAGAGGGCTAGGGTGAGGGCAAATTTAGGCGTTCATAGATCAATTCAGCAACGCCAATTTTCCCTTTACCAATGAAGGTTCAAAGCGTCGTCCTGCTTTGGTTTTATTGGATACTGGCGATGCGGATGTGGTTGTTGCAAGAGTCACCAGCCAATCTCCCCAAACAGAGTATGACGTTCCATTAGAAGAATGGCAAAATGCAGGATTAGTCTTACCGTCGACTGTTCGCTTACATAAGATTGCAACATTAGAAAAGTCTTTCGTTGAACGCCAGTTAGGTTGCTTGACAGCGGATGATTGGCAGCGAGTTCAAAAAATCTTGCAACAAATATGGACTTCGATTTCCTAACTGTTAGATAACGTCTGAGGGTCGGAACTGAGCTTAGGATAGGCAATTCGTTTGTGGTTAAACTGCTGCCACACCTTACCTGGCTAAAATTCCCGACCAGATACCAACACTATCCCAGCAACCAAAATAGCAATAACTCCAATTTATAAAAACTATGAAAGCGATTGAAACCACTGCCACCATTAATGATCTGGGTCAACTCACTCTTGACGATCCACTTGTCTTAACCAAATCTCGTCGGGTTCGAGTCATCGTCCTGATTTCTGAAGACGACGAACCTGACCCCGATGACACCCCCGACGAAATTATTCTCGAAGGAATTCGTCAAGGCTTACACGAGGCGTTCACCGGACAAACCATCCCTCTAGCTCAATTGTGGGACGGAATTGATGCCGACTGACCCACCCCCCTCCAAATCGACCTCCCTCCCCGCTTCCAGCGCGACCTCCGCGATCTTGCTAAACGCTATCGCCAGATTCGTGCAGATCTCCAACCCCTAATTGAGCAACTCCAAGCGGGTGAACTTCCGGGCGATCGCATTGCTGGAGTGAACTACACCGTTTTCAAAGTCCGTCTCAAAAACAGCAATATCCAAAAAGGCAAAAGTGGTGGCTATCGAGTCATGTATTACGTCAAAACTGCTGATCGAATTATTCTGGCAACAATCTACGCCAAGTCAGATCGTGCTGATGTTGATACTGAAGTGATCGAAGATGCGATTCCCGTAGGGATCGTTTCACGAATCGCTAAATACGAAACGCGATGTGCAACTAATTTGCCCTCATCCCAACCCTTCTCCCCAAGGAGAAGGGCTTTCAGACATTTCCGGTTCCCTCTCCCACTGGAGAGGGCTAGGGTGAGGGCGTTGTTTTAGGAAAGTCGCACATCGCGTTACGAACAACAAATCCAATTACCTGATGAGCTTCCATGAGGGAGTCGCATCATTGAAATGTCTGAATTCATCAGCAAAGCTTGTTAGTATTTAGCCGTTGCCTTTTTTTACATCGCCCTTTTTTTCTTTCCTATCCTGTGGCAGATCCTTTTTCTGATGATCCTGAATTGATCCCGTTGACACGCACCCAAGTGTTAATCGCGATGGGAGTAACAGCGCTGCTGTTGTTGCTGGTGAGCAAACTGTGGGTCAAGTTTGGGTCGGGGCTAATGTTGCCGATCGCCTGGTCTAGCGAACATGCCCTGATGGGAATCGGGTTAGGGGTGGGCATCACTCTAGCCAGTTCAGTTGTTTATGCAGTGTGGGCGGAGTATCGCCAGAGTGCCGATTACTACCTAAAAATGGTCCTAAAACCGCTGGTGTTTCCCGACATTATTTGGTTGGGCTTGCTGCCGGGACTGAGCGAAGAATTGCTGTTTCGCGGGGTGATGCTGCCGACCTTTGGATTGGATGCGATAGGCATTCTGTTTTCGAGCCTCTGTTTTGGCATGTTGCATCTCAGCAGCTTTAAGCAATGGTCTTATGTGGTGTGGGCAACGGCGATCGGGGGCGTGTTGGGAGTTAGCGCTTTGATAACCCATAATTTGCTGGTGCCGATCGTGGCGCATGTCACTACTAATTTCATTTCAGGCTGCATCTGGAAATGGCGCGGCTTCAAAGAGGATGTCTCCTAAAGTAATTGCCCCAAAAAAGATGAGGACAAACCTATTTTGTGTAAGGCGATCGCGGCTTGATTTCCCAACTCCGCACTTCTTACTCCGCACTCTGCTTTACTCGATCGCGTCCTCTTCACTCTGACCCGATCGCCTAAAAAACTTGCAGATACCGCGTTTAGAGCCGCGAATGAATTGGCACCATTCCTGCACCAAAGCAGACTCAATCTGCTCTAGTTCATCGGTTGCCTGAGAAATATTGAGTCCAGAGCCATACAGCACTTTGAGCGCTTGTTTCAGGTCGCGGCGATCGCTAGCAGTGAATCCGGCTCGACGTAAACCAACGACATTCAATCCCATAATCGTGTTGGGGCTAACGCTGCGGGTAATGCAAAAGGGCAACACATCTTTTTGCACAGCGGAACCACCTGCCATCATTGCCAATCTGCCGACGCGGGTAAACTGATGCACCAAGCAGTTGCCGCTAATGAAAGCGCGATCGCCCACTTCCACATAACCCGCCAGCAGTGCGCCGTTTGCCACAATCACATCATCGCCTACCTGAACATTGTGCGCCGCGTGGCTTTGCGCCATAAACAAGCAGCGATCGCCAATTTCTGTGACCGTGCCTGCTTTCGTCCCACGATGAATCGTCACGCCTTCCCGAATCACGCAGTTTTCGCCAATTCGCACAAAGGATGCTTCCTGTTTAAATGCCAAATCCTGCGGCACATCGCCCAACACTGCCCCAGAGTGAACCTTACAGCCTGCACCCAAGGTCGTGTAGGGCAAAATCGTGACGTGGGGATTGATTGTGCAGCGATCGCCAATTTTGACGCTGTGGCCAATATAGGTAAATGCTCCCACCATCACGCCCTCGCCCACTTCTGCACCCGATTCAATCACTGCGGTTGGGTGTATCATCCTGCCTTCACTTCCATGCTGTATGCCATCTCAAACTTAGGACTATGCCCTTCGTAATCCCTTATACTCGCTCTGTTTCCCCTATGCAAGCCTGAGACAACCCTGTAGGTCTAGATTAGCTGGCAGTGACGTGAAACCAGTGATTCAAGAAATCGTAAATTATTTCAGCCATAATAGTGTCCATTGACCAGTTAGGGTTGTGATGGTGACGATGAGCGCAAACAGTCCAGTGATTCCACGCCAAGGTGCCGAGTTACTCTGTCAGGCGATCGCGACGATTCACCAGTATCACCCAGAATGGTTCATCGAAAAAATTCGTCACCATGATTGGCAAAAGCCACAGGTTCAAGATGCATTAGTCAATAAATTAGCTGGTTTGCTGGATCAGGAGTCCGCCCAAGAGCAGACTCAGAGAATTCGACAACTGCTCCAGCAATTCTTTCTGCCTGCTTTTTTTGAATCCTCCGCTTTTCAGGAATTGCAAGCTCAACTGAATCTGCTAGAAA
This sequence comes from Sivoneniella epilithica UHCC 1019, assembly GCF_040830845.1. Taxonomy (NCBI): domain Bacteria; kingdom Bacillati; phylum Cyanobacteriota; class Cyanophyceae; order Leptolyngbyales; family Leptolyngbyaceae; genus Sivoneniella; species Sivoneniella epilithica. The sequence continues at coordinate 138,935 of NZ_JBFPDP010000004.1, read as the reverse complement.
GTGCCTCGACGGAGCCATTGGCTATCCCGAATCACCAACCTTACTTAAATGGGAAATTGGTTGAATCGAACCGGGCGATCGCCCTGCTGTTACTAGACGCTGAAAACTTGAAACTCGATATTCCCCAGGAAAACTTTCTAAGAAATATCTGTACATTGCCACTACAAATCAAAATTGCTTTTGCAAATTGGAAAGCCTGTGGCAAATACGACGAAGAATTGCATCAACGGGGATACGACCTGATGCATGTGCCCAGCGGAAATGATATGGCAGATGGCAAGATGATTGTCATGGGTTCTTCCATCCACGACCATTATCCAACGGTTCAGGAAGTGTTGGTTTGCTCCTCGGATAAGGTCATGACCAACCTGCATACGAAACTGAGCCAGCAAGGGTTAACGGTGTATCAGGTGCGAAAACAGCAGGATGGGGCGATCGCGATCGTTAACAGTAATACTGGACAAACGTTCACCTGTCCTAAAGTGGTGGTTCCCACGATTCCGCCCTTGGAAACTTGTATCACTCATCTGAAAGAAATCCTTCGCGCTGAACAACAAAAAACCGGAATTCTGTGGATTGAATTGGCTAAAATTTCTCAACTGTTTCGAGATAAATATAAATTTTCAATTAGTCAACTGGTAACCATTCACCAGCCAGGAAAACGAGCCAGAGAGTTATTTATTGACCGACCAGAAGAGTTTGTCGTGCATCAAGCTTCGGAACAAGCAGCACTCTATATCGCGTTGTTTGAAGCTGCGATCGCAACGCCTTTAGGTGAAACAGCACTACCGAATTCAACCGAGCTACAGAAAAAAGCTGGATTAACTGCGCCGCCATCTCTAAATAACGGTAAATCGGTTCAGCCTAATCCCCCTTCTGCTGAATTCCCCTTAAAAACAGCAAACGATTTAGAAACAGCGATCGCGAAAATTATCAAATCTTCAACCCAAAAAGATCCAGACGGCTTTGTGAATATCTCGGCGATCGGCAGCCAGTTCCGCCAACAATATCAACAACCGATTACAGCAGTTTTAAAGCAGCTAGAGATTAACAAGAGATATCCGACCTTTCTCCAAGCCTGTCCAAAACTGGTGGTTCAGCAAAAAGGCAACCTGTGGAGAGCGCGACTTCGATAGACAAAATTGTCTCAAATGAGTTCCTGTTAGCCGAGAGCGATCGCTGAGGGTGGGTGTACGCTCAACTCTCACGCTATATGTGACTCTATTTTCAGCGGGGTTTTTATGCTCTATCCCTCATGCAGCAAGCTGTCTAGCTAGGTTGTCACCCATTAAGCTCAAATGCTGGGAGCAGAGATACTTGCAACCGCAAAACTTCAGGTTACTGCTATGTTTCCTGTGAAGCTTTTTCAGAGCGGTTGAGGGCAAATCGATGAGCCAACACTTCGGACTAAGCCTTACCCAAGTAAATAATTCAGATAAATGGGCGATCGCGCTTATCCTCAGTCCTACTTGCGATCACCGGCTGCTTGATTGCGAGAAAACTCCAAAGCTCTGGCAATACGGATGGTGCCTTGGGGAGCAACATAGGCAACTTCGGGATAGTACTGAGCAGGCGGGTTTTCGGGTGATCTAGCCACAAAATCGGCAATGCGGATCTGGTTGGGTTCCATTTGTAGCGCCATGATCAGGCATTGAGCATTGCCTTTTGCACCTGCATGAGCAGTACCGCGCAACCGCCCCCAAACCAGAATATCCCCTGTGGCAACCACGGAACTGCCGGGATTCAAATCGCCCAAAATAATCACGGTGCCATTATGCCGCACATCACCACCCGATCGCAGCGTGGTTTGCAAATACAGCGGTTCTTCCATTGCTTGGGCAGACTCAGCGCCAGTCGGGTTCAGCTGGGCAATGGAGGATTGTTGCTCCACCGAATAGCCAGTAGTGGCAGCGGCAACAGCAGTTTGGCGACGGCTGGTATACACACGGGTGAGGCGAAGTTGCGCTTCGGTCAAGGCATCGGCGATCGCCTGAAGTTGGCGCCCATCTAGCAAGCGATCGCGGGCAATCAAATGGACTGACGTATCGGGCTGCCAAAGCCGCTCTCCCGCATTCAACCGCTGTTTAAGCTGCTGCAACACCTCCGACCAGGTTAACGAACTCGCAGGATTCTCGGCTTCCAGTTCAATTTCTGGCGGCAACATCAGCAGGAGTTTGCCATCCTCACTTTTGAGCCGCACCTGAAGATCCCGATCCTGCAAGCCCTCTGTGGGGGTGTCGGGATTGGCTGCTGTGGGAGCGTCGCCCTCCAAATCAAGCGCGATCGCAGCCATCTCTGGAGCAGCATCAGAAATCGGTGGGGCAGAGGAAGGAACTGAAGTATCAGGAGTCATAGATCAAGCGGTTTATGGCAGCAGTTTGCTGTGATTTTAGCGACCCAGAGTGTGCCTTTGCACAAAAACCCGAGGCAATCATTATAGGCAGACAGGGGAAAATCAGCATAAATCCTGGGTTAAAAGTGATCATCAAAAAAGTGGATAGACAAGGGCAAAACCTGTTTTAAGCATCTAACCTTACGACCTGCTTTCTATCCTCTAGGCTGACTCATGGCTGCCGAAAAATTCCAAATACGGAGGTAAACCCATGCAGAAAGGTGCTGTCGCCAACGGGACCGATTTCTCCATTGCAGAAAAAGCCACCTAGAGAAAGATTGGGCAAATAGCGATTGAACAAGAGAGAATCGAAATCAGGCTCACCATAAAGCCCCTCGCCTCTTCCCGTGCAGGAAAACATCAAGGCTCCACTACCCGACAATGTAGAAGCAGGATGGCTGGAAGTGTAGCGGAGCAGCAAGGTTTCCAAATCTTCTGCGGAGGCTTTGGCATCTCGCAGATGAAACTGAACGCGCTGACCAGGACGAATTCGATCGCCAATTGCGATCGCCCCCACTCTGGGATCAACTCCAATCAACTGCCGAATCAAAAAATCGCCCTGTTCCAATGTTTGCTTAAACTCACTTTGAGCAACGCCAATGAATAATGAATGTTGTGCCAATTCGCGATCGTCTTCATCCAGCGTTTGGATCAACTCTTGCAGCACTTCCAGCGGCGTTCCCTTCTGAGACACCCTCGACCCGCTTCCCGCAGACGCAAAACTGAGATCTGCTTGATCGAGCGCCAGCATAATATTTCGCTCACCCTCCGTCACCAAGTAAGGCTGACCAATCGGGCGGCATCCTTGCGCCACGATCGCATCCAGCACAATATTACCGCTGAGCGCCACGCCAACCATGCCTTCTTGATGTAAATAGCTATCACAAAAAATTCCACCAGAGTTCGTGATACTCCCGCTGATCAAGCCGCCAATTTTAGTCGATCCTGCATAGGCAAAATCCAGCCCTTGCAACAAGTCATTCAGCCGCCCAAAAGACGGGTCTCCCAGCAGCACAAACTGGGGCTGCTCGTCAGGAGAAATCCCAATCACGTCTACCCACGCCTTTGGAGAACTATCTAAATCGGGTAAATCTTCGGAGGATAGATGAAACGTATGCACATGAACCTCTGGAAGGGATGCCAGCATTAACGTTAAAGCAGGTTCGCCCTCTGCTTCACGAGGGGTGCCCTGACCATCCATCCCGGTGATTCCAGACCCACCACAGCCAATCAGAGGAACTCCTGGCAACTGATCTTGCAACAAAGGCATTAACCGAGAATATTCACTCGCAAAGGCAGACGAAATGAAAATTAACGCTAGATCAGGAGACGTTTGCAGCGCCGCTTGGGTTTGTTGCACCACCTCAGCGATCGCCGCTTCCAACGAAGGACGAGTCGATAAAAAACTTGCCCACTTCATTTGTCTTCTCAGCGGCTCTGCCATTGTAGTTTCCTCCATTGGACTGACCTCATAAAATTTAGGATGGATTGCCAAAGTGCCTCTAACCCAAGGAATTTTTACTGAATTAATAAAGTATTCTTGTAAACTCTTGTAAACATAGTTGTAGGAGATATTCTTGCAAAGAATCGGGTGAAAAAACCGCCGCCAAATCACTGATTCCAATCAAGCCTTTATTCAAGGAAGGGCGACTTCGCGTTACACTAACGCTAGGTCACATTTAGAGTGATTGCTTTCTGTATCCTAGATGGTACATGAGACATTTAATCTGTTTATCATTTATGCTCATCATTGGGCAGTCCTATTTTTAACGGTTGAGGTAGCTCACCACCCTCCTAATCTCCTTAAAAAGTTGTCTGGAAAACATTCATCATGAGCGACATTAAGCAAAAAATTGAAGAAGAGCTACAAGAGGCTCGCGAAGTGTGCGATATAAAAGGGGGCGGCTCACCAGAGTGTGCTGCTGCTTGGGATGCCGTTGAAGAACTGCAAGCAGAAGCTTCTCATCAGAAACAAGTGAAGCCTAAAAACTCCCTTGAAAAGTATTGCGATGATAATCCTGAAGCGGCTGAATGTCGCATTTATGACGATTAAAAGTAGTACTAGTTTCTAGAAATTGGTTGATTTGTAGTCTCCAAGATTTATAAAGTAGCTTGAATGCGAGTCTGTATTCAAGCTACTTTGTTTTGTGCAATCCTTTTCTCGTTTCTCCTAATACCGTTATGCAAAGCCCTCCTTGGCTCCCCTCTGTCGTTTGGACTGATTATCGACTCGCTGTTTTATTCACAGTTTTGTTTCCATTGGCGTTACTGATTTGGGCGTTCGTTCAAAAATCAGAGTCGATTCAGCATTTGCTGATTATCTATTGGCGAGTTGCTAGCTTGCTAGCAATTACGGTGGGGTTATTTATAGCCGCAATTCCTCTAGGTTTTTTGACAGGTTGGATTGCCAAAATTCTCATCCCGCTGTCTTTGTGGTTTTGGGTAGATCTGAATTATGAGATTAATGAACAGCCCAAGAGCCAATTGAAACTGGCATTTAGCGCGTGGCGGTGGGGGGTGACGTTTTATACGGTGGTGGGCGCGATCGCGGCAATTCCAGTGCTTCAATGTGCCTTTTTACCGTCAAAGCAACTGATCGCTCAGCCGTTCTGTAGCATTTGGCTTCAGCCCCCTTGGATATTTAAGCAATATTTTATGGGTGGCATGAAGCCTTATACCATCGGGCTACTATCCACCTTGGCACTGGTCATCTACATTCTATATTTGGGCTATTTTGTGTTTGTGCGGTTGGGTAAGCAAGGACGTTCTGCCACTAGCGTTTAACCAAACTACTAACTAAACCACTGTCTAATACCATTGTGAATAAACTCTTGCGCTTAGAGCAATACACTTTGAAACGCCCTCAAGAACTGCTGCTCGTGAAGGCAAGTATTGACGACGAACTGGACGAAGTGGCTATCTTTAAAGGCTTTTCCAGTTCTTTAACTCGTCCCACGGCGTTTGATCCTGATGTGCCCGTGCTGCCAGATACTGCCATCATTGTTGCGATCGATCGCCTCCGTAGTCCTTACAATCCCGATGCACCACAATACATCCAAAAAGGGCTAACCTGGGACGCGATCGAGCCACTATTGACCCAGGTAGGAGTTTAGTCCGGAGGGAAGTATCGAAGATAGAAAATAGAAGGGTAACTGGTGATTTCTAGTTGGGATTTCTGCCTAAAGATCACTATTTTTTTAGATCTTTACCATTTTTTAGGCGGCTTTTTCTAAAGAAAGTGTTATCTTCCTCTGTGTGTAGTGTGCGGAGTTAATCTATGGTTTCGTCTCCTGTCAGATTGCAGAAAGTGGGCAATATTGCCATACCTGCGGAGTCTTTGACCCATCAACTGCCTAAAGATATAAGCAAAGTGCTACCCGATACAGGGAGTGCAGGGTTTGCGGCTGGAACGTTGTCTTTGCCTGAAAGTCGCCTGTTTGGTACGGATGGGATTCGGGGACGGGCAGGAGAACTACTGAGTGCGCCGTTGGCATTGCAGGTTGGTTTTTGGGCAGGGCGGATCTTGCTGGCAAATGCCGCTGAGATTGGACCTGTGGTGATTGGGCAAGATTCTCGCAATTCCAGCAGCATGTTGGCGATGGCGCTGTCTGCGGGGTTGACGGCGGCTGGGCTAGAAGTGTGGGATTTAGGATTGTGCCCCACGCCCGCAGTTGCCCATGTGACGAATGACAGTGCGGCGATCGGCGGGGTGATGATTTCTGCTAGCCACAATCCGCCGCCCGATAACGGTATCAAGCTTTTTGGGGCAAATGGCAGCAAGTTGGCGATCTCCCTCCAAAATCAAATCGAAGCTGCCTTAAGAGGGGCTGTCCAAGACTTTATTCAACCTGCCATTAGCGGTTGGGGAACTCATTATCACCGTCCAGAGTTAGCCAAAGACTACTGCACCGCCATTCAGAAAACCCTGCACTCTAGCGCGAATGAGTTGCCCTTAAGCGGGATGCGAGTGGTGCTAGATTTAGCCTGGGGTGCCGCTGTGGAGCTTGCGCCGATCGCCTTTCAAGCCTTGGGTGCAGACGTGATTTGTTTGCATGATCAACCCAACGGCGATCGGATTAATGTTCACTGTGGCTCTACCCATTTGGGCACCCTTCAGGCAGCGGTCAAAGCCCATCAAGCAGACTTGGGGGTTGGCTTTGATGGCGATGCCGATCGCGTGTTGGCGGTTGATAATTTGGGTCGCCCTGTAGATGGCGACTATATTTTGTACCTATGGGGCACTGCGCTCAGACAAACTAATCAACTGCCTGGAAACACGATTGTGGCAACAGTGATGTCCAATCTAGGCTTTGAGCGTGCCTGGGAAAAACAGGGCGGCACGTTGGTGAGGGCGGCAGTAGGCGATCAATATGTTCATGCAGAAATGCTCAGTCACGGTGCCATGTTGGGCGGCGAACAGTCTGGGCATGTTTTATGTCGTCATTATGGGGTCAGCGGTGATGGGCTATTAACGGCTCTTCATTTGGCGCAGTTAGTCAAGCGATCAGGCGGATCGTTGGCTGATTTGGTTGATCAGAGTTTTCAAACATTTCCCCAGCAGCTAAAAAATGTGCGGGTTGAAGATCGGGCGCGGCGGGTAAACTGGCAAGACTGCGAACCGTTGATGCAGGCGATCGCGGCTGCCGAGACTGCAATGGGGGATCAAGGACGGGTACTGGTGCGCGCCTCTGGAACCGAACCCTTGATTCGCGTGATGGTGGAAGCCGCCAGCGAAGAACTGGTTCTCCACTGGACTAACACGTTGGCATTAGCCGCCCAACGTCACCTAACTTAGGCGTGTAGTGTGGCGCAAAAGTGACCCGGAAACCGATAAACTTTCCGCTAGTAGGCTGAGTTTTTAGGAGAAAACCGCGTGAGTAGCGAAGCAACTGAGACGATTTTTAGCAAGATTATTCGTAAGGAAATTCCGGCGGATATTGTATATGAAGATAATTTGGCGATCGCGTTTCGAGATGTAAACCCGCAAGCGCCTGTGCATATTTTGGTGATTCCGAAAGAGGCGATCGCCCAGCTGTCGGATGCAGAATCTAAAGATCATGCATTAATGGGACATTTACTGCTTACTGTAAAACACGTCGCTGAACAGGAAGGGCTAGCGAAGGGCTATCGAGTCGTGATTAACAATGGCGATGATGGCGGACAAACAGTACATCACCTGCATCTGCACATTTTGGGTGGACGACAAATGATGTGGCCGCCGGGTTAGGAGGGTGGGGGAGTTTTGAGTTTTAGTAGGGGTTTAGCATTCGGAATGTAATTCTTTGGGTAAAGGCAGAGATCATTGCCCGAATGCCAAACCCGTACAATTGGTTAGCGTTTTACCGTGAGTTGGCGTTCTAAAGCGCCAATGCCATAGTCTGCGATTAGGGCGATCGCGGCGGCGGGAACCGCTCCTGCCAAAATCAATTGGTTGTTGACCACGGCGATCCCGCGAAAAATAAACACGCCCAATCCACCGGCACCGATCGCTGCGGCAATGGTGGCAATGCCCACGGCAATCACGACGGCGACCCGCACACCTGCCAAGATTACGCCCAACGCCAGCGGCAGTTCCACACGGGACAGCAATTGCCAGTCGGTCATGCCCATGCCCCGCCCTGCTTCTCGCACAGCCGGATCGACGTTCATAATCCCGGTATAAGTGTTGCGGATGATGGGCAAGAAAGAATAAACAGTCAGGGCAATAATGGCGGGAGCGGCTCCAATGCCAACCAGAGGAATTAGTAAGCCGAACAGCGCCAAACTCGGAATCGTTTGCAGAATATTGGCGATCGCGAGTACGGGTTGACGCAGCGCCTTTTTGCGGGTGATCAAAACACCTAGGGGAATGCTGATCAGAATGGCGATCGCGACGGCAATGCCCACCAGTAAAAGATGCTCTCCCGTGCGCTGCACAATCTCGGAGCCATAGCGAATCAAAAAGAAATCTTGCATAGTTAGGCTCCCACTACAAATTTGGGAACCGATCGCAGCGTGTTGAGAAAGGTTTGGGCTTCAGGGTGGGGCGATCGCGCAAAAGCTTCTGGGGTGACTAATTCCACCAAGCGCCCTTTTTCTAGTAAGCCGATTCGCGATGCCAAAATGAAGGCTTCTTGAATGTCGTGGGTAACAAACACGACGGTTTTGTTGAGATCCTGCTGCAAACGGCGAAACTCCTGCTGCAATTCCATCCGAGTGATCGGATCGAGCGCCCCAAACGGTTCATCCATCAGCAAAATTGGCGGGTCAGCCGCTAGCGATCGCGCCACACCCACCCGCTGCCGCTGCCCCCCCGACAGTTGATGCGGATAGCGACTGGCGAACTCCGCCGGATCAAGCCCGACCTTGTGCAGCAATTCGTGGACGCGAGCTTTGACCCGCTGGGGTTTCTCGCCTTGCAACGTCGGCACCACTCCCACATTTTGCGCGATCGTCAAATGTGGAAACAAGCCCGTTTCTTGAATCACATAGCCAATTTGTCGTCGCAGTTGAATCTCATCCCAATCGGTCGTTGCCTTACCTCGAACTAGCACTTGCCCAGACGTAGGTGCCAGTAAGCGATTAATCAGCTTCATAGTGGTAGTTTTGCCAGAGCCGCTGCGCCCTAAAAGCACCAAAAACTCACCTGTTTCGATTGTGAAGCTTAAGTCGGACAGGAGCGATCGCCCATTCGCCTCAACTTCAACCTGCTGAAACTGCACAATTGGCTCGGCTGCTGCGATGCGGCTTGCTTCGTTCCACTCCATGCCTGCTCGATTTCCTAGCTTCACTGCCTCCTAACCCTACCATTTGGCAAATCGTTATTGCCAACCCCCAACGGCAATGCGGCAGGCAAGGATAAATGGCATTGCTGAATTTGGGAATGATTCTGTAGGGGCAATCCCTTGTGGTTGCCCTGAACCCCACCTTGTGGTTGCCCTTAACCCCGCCTTGGGTAGGCACAAGACTTACCCCTACCGAAATCCGAAATCTTTCATACCATCATTCAGCAACGCCGGATGAATTATCTTTTCACTCGATAAATATTCAGCGGTTTGGGCTGTCCTTTGACCGGGTGCGGTGGCAGAGCTTCCGTTACAAAGCTATTAGGGAGGGCTTGTTGGGTGGCATCCGTCATCAAAATCGGTTCTCCCACCTCCTTGGTCAACGATTCCACTCGTGACGCAATGTTAATCGTGTTGCCGATCGCCGTATATTCCAACCGCCGACTGGAACCAATGCTGCCGACTACCGCAATTCCAGTATGAATACCAATGCCCATGGCTAAAGGCGCTACTCCCTGTTGTTCCAACTGGCGATTGATGCCTTTCAAACTGACCAACATTTCTTGGGCAGCAGTCACAGCTTGCGCGGCATGGTCAGACAGATTTTCGCCCACTCCAAACAGCGCCATAAAACCATCGCCCAAAAACTTGTTGACCATACCCCCATGGCGTTGCTCGACGATTTCTACCATTTCAGTCAGAAACAGGTTAAGCAGCGTCACAATATTTTGCGGCGATTCGGTCGAGCAGCGACGAGTAAAGTTGCGTAAATCGGCAAATACTACGGTGAGTTCTTGCTCAATGCCGCCCAAGTTTGGGTCACGCTGCAAAATTTGGCTGGCGGCTTGTTCGCCCACATGTTGCCCAAAGGTTTCGCGAAGCTGCTGCTTTTCTTGCAGTTCTGCAATTAAGTAGTTGATCTCATCAATCAATGGACCAAATTCATCGGCGCGTAAGGATGTAATTCGGGCATCAAGGTTACCGTTCGCCACTTCAGTTGCCACGCGCTGGAGTTCTTTAATCGGTTCAATCACCAGTTGGCTGACCATCCAGGCACTCGTTAGGCTGAAAAGGATGCCCAAGGTGCCAACCGCGATCGCAAACCAGGCATCTTTCTGTTCACAAGTGTGTGGCGCAACCACCAGCAACAATAACGAGGCGATCGGGCAAATGCTGCCGCAAAATGCTAGAAATACCCAGCGCCAGCGCAAATTGAGGGGAAAAGTGCCGGGAGTTTGAGCAGGGTGAGCATCTTGGAACAAAATTGGATAGAGCAACTGCTGCGTCAACAGTTCGATGGAGAAAAAGCCGTGGGTGGTCGCAATTAGGGTTGCCACGATGAAAGAGATGGGTAAATCAAACCAGAGGCGGGGGTTGAGTGTGCCCGGAGCCAGGGAAAGCGTCAATAAGAAAACGGGAATGCAGAACAGCCAGAGACTACCCGAAATCGCCATGCCCCACCAGGGCAAATTGATCACTCGCTGTCGGGCTTTGAGCAAGCGATCGGCTGAAATGGGTTGATTGTGCAGCAGCTTGTGGCAAGGGCGATGTAGAACCAAGACTGTCCAAATCCACCATGCTGCTCCCACGGGGTAAACCACTGCATTAAACACCGCCACAGTGCCTAAAAACACCGACAATTGTTCGGCGCTCAACACTGGTCGAACGTAGGTGAAGTTGTACCAAATATTGAAGGCACTACCAATCAACTGAGCCAGTGTGGGCGCACCGATCACCAAGGCTAGCCGTCGCCCCAATGGGTTATACCAAGCAGCCTGAGATGCGATCGCCGTGAGGGACTCGCTTTGCGCGATCGCTGGCTCAATTCTCATGTTCATCTCCCTAGTTACGCCGTCCTTAGAATCAATCAGGGAATTTCAGTCTGTTTCAGGAAATTTCCTGGTTGATCTACACCCTAGCTTCTTCAAACCATCCCCTGCATAGGTAAGGTAGTGGTGTGTGAAACAATAAATTTGAGAAGTAGAGAAGTTAAGCAGTAAAGGGGTGAAGAAGTTTCGGCGTTGCTGATTGCAGCTATGATTTCCCTCATCCCCAACCCTTCTCCCCAAGGAGAAGGGAGCTAGAAATCTTATTCCCTCGCCCAACGGGCTAGGGCTAGGGTGAGGGCAAATTTAGGCGTTCATAGATCAATTCAGCAACGCCGAGGTTTCTACTGTATGCTCTTTACCCATTAGATTGAGATTGACAGGCTAGCCCTGCAATATAATCTGCTGATGGTCACTGCAAACCCACGAAAATTTGATCGCGTCCGTGGACTACAGACCGAAAACTGGCGATAGTCATAAAAATTGGGTTGATCAAACCATCGGCTAATCTAAGCCGCTAGAGAGAAAGGAGCGATCGAGATGCGGCTAAAACACGCGATCAATTGGCATAAAGGTTTGACCGCGATATTTGTGTTGGGGCTAATGGTGGCGTATCAAAATTTTACGGTGGGCGCGTGGGTTTATCTGGCGCTGCATGGCACTTATGGCATTCTTTGGCTAGTCAAAGATCGGATTTATCCTGATCGGCAGTGGGAACAAGAAATAACTATAGGCATGGGAGTGGTTACCTTTGTCCTGTTGGGATTGTATTGGGTTGCGCCCTTTTTATTGATTCGCTCTGGTGTAGTGCCACCCTTGCCGTTAGTGGCTGGGGCGATCGCCTGCAATATTATTGGGGTCTTTTTGCATTACACTAGCGATGCTCAAAAGTACTACACCTTGAAGTATAATCCCGGATTAATTACGGAAGGCTTTTTTGCAAAGTGTCGGAACACCAATTACTTAGGCGAGATTTTGATTTATAGTTCTTTTGCGGTGCTGACTTGCCACTGGGCACCATGGCTAATTTTGGCAACGTTTTTCAGCGCTGTTTTTGTGCCCAATATGCGAAAGAAAGATCAATCCCTCTCCCGCTATCCAGAATTTGCTAGCTATCAGATGCAGTCTGGATTAATTGTGCCAAAGCTTGTAAATTTGGGTGCTTGGTCTAATTCAACTCAGACCGATGCTCAGTCTTCTTCAGAACTTTAATCTAGCCCTTTTGTTTCTACTGGCTTTTATCTAGGATTGATTTGTGCTGAACTCTTTGCGATCATCGCCCGCTGAACGAATTCGCTTTCCTGTCTGGCTAAAATGGCTGCTAGTCGGCTTGCTGGTGCTTGGAGTAGTGTTTCGCTTCGTCAATTTGAACCACAAAGTGTATTGGCATGATGAAACCTATACATCCCTAAGAGCCGCTGGCTATACACGGGGCGAAATTGACGACCAGTTATTTCAAAACCAAGTGATGGCTGCCAGCGAGTTGCAAAAGTTTCAGCAGATTAAACCCGGAAGTACGCTGATGGATACGCTGCGATCGCTGGCAGTGGAAGATCCTCAACATCCGCCGCTCTATTTTTTGATGACGCGGTTTTGGATGCAAACCTTGGGAGCGCCCTTAGAGTGGATGTTTCGCAGCCCGTTAACCGTGACGCGATCGCTGCCTGCGTTGATTAGCTTGCTGTCCCTGCCTGCAATGTATGCCCTGGCTTGGGAACTGTTTGCCTGTCGTGACATCGCCCTGCTTGCCACAACCCTATTGGCACTGTCTCCCTTTGATGTTTTGTTTGCCCAAACCGCGCGGCAATATAGCTTGTTGACGCTCATGGTTGTGGTGAGCAGCTACCTATTGCTTCGAGCCTTACGTTTGACCAATACCCCCCCCTCTAATCGGTTGCATCACTACCGCAAACCGCCCCCGCTCTGGCATTGTTGGGCGATCTACACCGTCTCTGCCGCGACTGGGCTGTATACCCATCCATTTTTTGGCTTAACCTTGGCAGGTCATGCAGCTTATGTGGCACTGGATGCGTGGGTTTTTCAAGGTGCAGCACAACTCAAAAACACTGTGAAGATATTTGCAGGCGCAATCGCTGGAGCCATCATTCTCTACCTTCCGTGGCTCGTGGTCATGATTAGTAATGCCAAACGTGCCTTTGCCACGACTGATTGGACGCAATTTTCCCCCGGCATTGATTACCTACTGAAACTCTGGACGCTCAGTTTTACGGCTCTCTTTTTTGACCTAGATTTTGGCTTCAATAATCCCTGGACTTATTGGATTAGGCTACCGATCTTGCTCTTGATTCTAGTATCGATCTATAGTCTCTGCCGCAACACTCGTCCCACCGTCTGGCTGTTTGTGTTGACCTCCATCTTGGTGCCGTTTTTGCTGCTGGCAATCCCCGACTTAGTGTTAGGCAATAAACGCTCTGCGGTCAGCCGCTATCTCATTTCCAGCTTTCCAGGCGTGCAGCTTGCAGTTGCCCACTTTTTGGGAACTAAGCTCTCGATGAAAACGCTTTATAGTGGGCGATCGCAGCAGCTTGCTTCCCCAACGACACCACTCGTTCCTTTTCTGTGGCGCAGCACCTTAGCTGTTGTGCTGGCGGGTTGTCTGATTTCGCTGACGGTTAGCGCCTTTTCTGATAGCTGGTGGAACAAAGATTTGAGCTACGCCAATAATCAAACCGCGACTGTGATTAATCAAACGCCCACGCCATTAATTATTAGCGATATTGGAGACGATTTTACAAATACAGGTGATCTGATTTCTCTTAGCTATCGCTTCAACAAACCCGTCAGTTTGTTATTAGTAAATGATCCAGAAATCGTTAACACGCCTGAGTTTAAAGCTGCCCTTCAAGGAACAACTGCGATCGCATTTCGCCCTTCTAGAAATCTACAAATAAAACTAGAACAAACCTATGGCAAGTTATCTAGCGCACTTCCTATTGAACGACTCTGGAAAATCCCCCCAAAGGCAGATATTCCTGAGAAAAAGACTGTCAAAACTCAGAAGAAATATTAAGTAAAGCTTTTATCCAAGTCTAGGGAACAGTTTAAAGCTAGGAAAGCGATCGGCTTATCCCTATTAAAATATAGCTACCATTGACATTTACGAGAGCTTGACAGGCATAAATAGACCTAAAAGACAGTTTGTTTTTAGACGCTGAAGTGTCAGAAAAGTCAACTTCAAAGTGTAAACAAATACCTAAATGTGTAAATTTATCCAACGAACCCTTATCTTTTATTTGGTGATTCCCTATACTAATCTTCATTAGACCCCCGGTGTGGGGATCACATTTAGTATTTCAAAAATTCAATTCCCTTTATTTTTTAGGAGGAAGACATGGCTCTCTCTCACAGCCCAAGCTTGGGTAATTTTTATGCATTTTTAATGATCAAAAGTTTTCTGATTTGGACATTTACATTAGCGGTTTGTTTATTAATTGCAGGCTTTCCTCTCGTTATTTTGATGGTGGTTGTTGGCTCATTGCTAGCAGTCATTTTGCAATCTGTGATTCCGATGAGTTCTGTATTGCTAGTCGCGGGTGGCATTATTGGTCTCAATATTTTTGGGGTCATGTTCGGTGCTGCCATGTTGACACTGCGGGGCGTTCATCCTGATCAAGTAACCTGGTTGCGCTGGCTGCAAGGTGAAGAAAATCCTGGAAATAGCTCAGTTTATGCCGCTTGTCCTTTAACCTGTGCCACGCGCAATTAAAGTATTTTTCGTTTAATACTGTGCTTATTCCGCTAACTGATTGACGTTTCCCCTTGATAACCCGGCACGACCGGGTTTTTTGTTGGCTATCTCCCTCTCTATTGAGTCGCGATCGCCCGATTGTCACGCCTGAGCAAGCGTATGATAGGAGGAATCTAACTCTATAGGTTTTTCTCAAACCCGCGATCGCAATGCCGCAAGCCCCCATTCCCGTCAGCCTAATTGTGGGCACCCGTCCCGAAGCGATTAAAATGGCTCCGGTCATCCAAAAATTTCGCTCTTCCTCAGATTTTGATACCCAAGTGATTTTGACCGGGCAACATCGAGAAATGGTAGATCAGGTGATGCAACTGTTTGACCTAACTGCCGATCGCGATTTAGCGATTATGCAACCCAAACAAACCCTAACCGACATCACCTGCTGGAGTTTGCAAGGATTGCAGGATTTATTTCAGCAGGTGCAGCCCCGGCTAGTGCTGGTGCAAGGAGATACGACCACAGCTTTTGCCGCTGCCCTGGCTGCGTTCTACCAAAAAATCCCGGTTGGGCATGTGGAAGCCGGATTGCGAACCGATAACCTCTACAATCCCTACCCTGAAGAAGCCAACCGTCGCTTAATTTCTCAGCTTGCATCCTTGCATTTTGCACCGACCTCGCTGGCAATGGATCACTTACACCAATCGCGGGTGCCCGGAGCCATCCACCAAACCGGAAATACAGTAATTGACGCGCTGCTCTCCATGGCAAACCGCCAACCCCAGTGCCAAATTCCCGGATTAAATTGGAATCAATATCGTTTAATTTTGGCAACCGTTCATCGACGAGAGAATTGGGGCGCACCATTGCTCGACATTGCAGCCGGTTTTTTGCAGGTGCTAGAAAAGTTTCCCGATACGGCGTTGCTGTTGCCTCTGCACCGTAACCCGACCGTTCGCGAACCGCTACAAGCAAAATTGGGCAATCATCCCAGAGTATTTTTGACCGAACCGTTAGACTATGCGGAATTGGTAGGAGCTATTCAGCGTTGCACCTTGCTACTGACCGATTCTGGTGGATTGCAGGAAGAAGCTCCCAGCCTTGGCAAGCCAGTATTGGTGCTGAGAGAAACGACCGAGCGACCTGAAGCGGTGATGGCTGGAACGGCAAAGCTCGTGGGCACAAACCCAGCCAAAATCTTTCAGACGGCAGCCGAGTTACTTAGCAATCCTGATGCTTATGAGGCGATGGCAAAAGCAGTTAATCCCTTTGGCGACGGACACGCAAGCGATCGCATTCTCTCCATTGTCCAAGCCTATTTTGCAAACTCGTGACGGCTGGAAATTCTAGTCCCGTTGCGATCGCTGAGATTATCCAAAAAACCTCATTATTTGAGAAATTCCAGAACTCCAGATTGATTGACTTTCCAGACCAACAGCGCCGTAGCAGGCAGTATCAGCCACCAAAACCAGACCAGCAAAATCATCAATCGACACCAAGCGTGGAATAACCGCTGGAGCAAATTTGGGTAGACTTTCTGCTGACTGGGGCGTTTGTAAAACGAAAGCACCCCATGAACAATGTGCTTGTGGGCAAAAAGACTCAGCGGCACCACATCCCACCAAAGCCGTTCATATCCCAACGTTTTGTAGTGAGTATGGTGCATGTTGTAGCGATGGTAGCCACGGCTTGATTTGCCGAGAGGAAGGAAGGGAAAGGCAGCACAGCAATTAAACGACTTTAACCACTTGGGATGTCTGCCAAGCCACTCTTTAGAGCGGATATATTTGCTGTAAACCTTGGGTTTCATGAAGTTAATTAAAATGACCCATGCTAGAAACCTCCAATCGAGTGCCTATCTCTTCTATAGGGCTTTTCATTGAGGATCATCTCCGCTATCTTCAGGCAGATCGGGTTTTGGAGGGTGGGCTTGATCAAGCAATTCTTTTTTAGAGCGCTTTACCGTCGCCCATAGATCTTTGATTTGGTGATAAGCCTCCTTTGAGGTGATCTTGCCGCCCGTTTCTAATCCACAAATAAGAGAGACGCGCTGAGCAAATTCTTGTAAATTAGCATTAAAAACCAGTTGCTCTGGCGTAAACTCACCCCGATAGCGCCCAATGGGATAGAGAAAGTTATCTTTTTCGTTGCTGTCAGCCATAGCAAAACACCTACTGTGCGAAAGGAAAAAGGGGCTTTTGAGCGCAAAAGTTGCACTCTTCTGTCATCGTTTTCTCAATTAAAAACTCATTGAGAAAACACAGCTTTTATTGTTTATCTTGGTTTATTTTCTTAGTCTACTACCGAAAGAAATAGGGCGCTGCTGAATACAAGTATGATTTTTGACTGTATGGGTAGGTCTTGTGCTTACCCTGCTGGAGATCGAGGGCGACCACAAGGGATTGCCCCTACAAATTTCATCCCCAGATTCAGTAATGCCAGAAATAGATGCCTGTATAAACCTGACTTCTGAACCCTAACACTAGATTACAGTTGAGCATTTACCGCAGTGCGAATCTCTGACAAGCGCACTGTTCTGCCGCCTTCACTGCCAGGACATGCAGTAGCAACGCGATCGCGGTGCCCACAGATCAACGGTAAATTGCGCGTACCAAAGTCCGCCGTTGGAGTAGGGACTGGAGTCACCGTATTCTTAAAGCCATAGCGTTTACACAGCACCGTACAAAGCGCCACCGCCGCCTGATATTGCTGCTGACTAATCGTATTAGCGCTATACACGCCATCAAAAGCAATGCCTAAGCCATCATTCACCAAATCATGGGAACCGCGTTTTCGCTCTGATCGCCCTTCATAAACCCGTCCACTCGGCATGATGATGAAGTGATAGCCAATATCTGTCCATCCATTGCCATTCACATGTCCGTTATAAACAACTCGCATTCGGGCTGCTTCCTGAGCCTGCGTACCGCTGATTGCAGGTTGCCCACTGAGCGCCGTGTGATGCATCGTAATTCGTTTAGGGGCAAGATTAGGCAAATCTGCGGGCGTTGGGTTATTCGTCCAGATATTGCGTGACAGCACCCTAAACGTCGCGGCTGGCGGAGCTTGCACTTCAATAATAATCTGTGCCCGATCTTGCTCAGAGCCAATAATTTCAATCAAGCGATTACCGGGCTGCCGAAACAAGGTTTGTGCCTGCCATTTACCATCAACCACTTTTGGGCGCGCCAACTCTAGCTTTTGATCTGCCCGTAATACAAGCTGATCATCTTCACCGTAGTTTTCGGCAACTCCAGTCAACCTGACCACGGTTTCCACCTTCACTCGTTGAGGAGGATTGGTAAAGCTAAGGCGCGGCGGACGGGGCTTTGCTTCCACCACATCAATCTCAGTCTCTGCCCGAATCGTGCCATCGGTACTTAGAATTTCAATGACTCGTCGCCCCGCTTGATTGAATCCAATGGTCGATCGCCATTTGCCAGCCAGTACAGTTGGACGCGCCAATTCAAATCTCCGGTCAGACCGCAAGATTAATTGAGTTCCCTCTGCAAAATTACTAGCTGTGCCCTCAACTGTGGCAGACTGCAACGCCAGCAGCCGAGTCGGTATTTGCGTAAATCGAAGCTGCTGAGCTTGGGGTAGCGTCGTGACAACCTGCACCACTACGGTCGTATTGTCGTTCCCCAGTTCAATTCTTAGACGGCGATTACCAGCCGCTTGAAACAGAAAATCGACTTGCCAAGTTCCATTCGGTTTAACGATAGGACCATCCGTGCGAAATTGGTCATCTACCACCAATAACAGCGTTTTGCCTGCATCGGCGATGGAGGCAACACCCAAAATTGAAAATCGCTGTTGAGCTAAAACGGGACCTCTTGGAGCTTGGGTGACTTGAAGCATAGTGAAAGCCTTGGAAAAAATTGGAGTGCATATCCTGTAGAACCAGCTTAAAGCAACGGCAATGGTCAATAGCAAACAATTTACGAATGGCGAATAATGAAGGGCGAATGGCAATCTCTAACTCTCTCTGCACTCTGCACTCGAAACTTAGACAGGTTCGATACATCCGATACAATAGAGCAAACGCGGGTAGGAGAAACAGGATTGAATGGCAGGTCAACTGTTGGTGGTGGATGATGAACCAGGATTGCGCGAGGCGGTGCAAGCTTACTTAGAAGACAGTGGGTTTACGGTGGATGTTGCCAGTAATGCGCGGGAGGGACTGGAGTTAGCACGGCAAAAGTTACCCGATTTGGTGATTACCGATATCATGATGCCCCAAGTCGATGGCTACCAGTTTCTAAAGCAGTTGCGGGAAGAGCCTCAGTTTAAAGGGCTGCCTGTGGTGTTTTTGACGGCAAGGGGAATGACTAGCGATCGCATTCAGGGTTACACCGCTGGCTGTGATGCCTATCTGCCAAAGCCATTTGATCCCGATGAGTTGGTGGCGATCGTCACTAATTTGTTAAAACAAGCTGCTGCACGAGTGGCGACCAGTGATGATGAAGGTCACAATATTGCCGATTTAGCGCGACAAATTGCCGATATAAAAAGTATGTTGACTCAACGGGGTGCGATCGTTCAATCATCTAGCCCAATCAAACTTGATTTCACTCCCCGCGAACAAAGCGTACTGGACTTAGTGGTTGATGGCTTAATGAATAAGGAAATTGCCCGTCGCCTCGAAACCAGCGTCCGCAACGTCGAAAAATACGTTAGCCGCCTCTTCGTCAAAACAGGCACCAACAGCCGCACCGAACTCGTGCGCTTTGCCCTAGAAAATGGATTAAACACGTCAATGACGAGGGAAAGTGGCGAATGACGAGGGAAAGTGGCGAAGGGCGAATGACAAATGGCGAAGGTTGAATTCAAAACTCAAAACTCAAAACTCAAAACTTTCCCTTCATCCCTGCCTCTGTTCGCGCTAAGACAATGATTCCTTGAACATGAATTCCGTGTTGTCTCAAGGTTTGGGCGGCTGAGATAGCGGTTGCACCGGTGGTGTAGATGTCATCTAGCAGCCACACAGGGCGGGAAGGGGGTTTGTGCAAAAAGGGTTTGCCGATACTGAAGGCTTCTGCTAGGTTTTGCGATCGCTCTAGGCTCGATAGTTTGAATTGGGCTTCTGTGGCGCGAATGCGTTCTAAACCATAAACGGCAATGGGTAGCTGGGTGATGTGGCAAAAGTGTTGGGCTAATAGTTCTGCCTGATTAAAACCACGCTGTTTCTTCTTACTGGGATGCATGGGAATTGGCACAATCACGCTATCTGTCGTTGGATTGGTTGATCGCCAGGATTCCGCCATCCATCTTCCCAAAATCTCTGCTAGATGGGGGTTTCCTTCATATTTCAACGCCGCGATCGCCCGTTTCAATGCGCCGCCATATTGCCCCCAAGCAAAGATTGGCAATTGTCCTGCTTGCCCTGTATCCACCAATTCACACCGATACCGCTGAATCTGTTGCTGGCAAGAAACACAGACCGCTTGAGCTTGCGATCGCTGGCAAAGAGGACAAGGCGACTCTAAAAATAGACCTAATAACTGATTCAACTTCCAAGCTGGTTTCATATCGTTCTGCTCAAGCAACCCTTAGCTTTCAGAGTGCCCCTAGGAGAGAGATAGAGAACAGGTTTTGGGTTTCAGAAAATGAGAAAACTCTGCCCCCTAACCCCGAAAACCTGCCCTCTTCTCCCTGACACCTGCTATACCATCAAGGGATGTGTAACTTTTTTAGCTTGTGAATACGCTGTGTTGGCTTGAGCAGATTCAACCGGATCAGATAGTGCTGGTGGGGCAAAAGGCGTTTTACTTAGGTCAATTGCTGCAAAAAGGGCATCCTGTTGTGTCGGGAGTGGTGATTCCGGCAACGATTTTTCAGGCATTTTTGGCGCAGGTAGACTGGTCTGATCCGCTCTTTGAAGATATCCCCAATTCATCACTGCGGTTGAATATTGAAGATTGGCAGCAGTTGCAGGCGATCGCCCAACAGTTACGCCGCGCAATTTTGGCAACACCACTCCCGGCTGATTTACAGCAACCCTTGGCAGAAATCACACGTCATTGGCACCCGGCACCATTAATAGTGCGTCCTTCGTTAGGGGTGGCAGCTAGCAAGCGTTCTCATTTGGCAAAGGCAAACTTAGATCCACTTGTAAGAACCTCCGCGTTGATGAACAGTCAAGTGTGTCAGTTAGAAAACGCGGCACTAGAACAGACAATCCGAAATCTCTGGGCGGATTTTTTTGGGGCGAAAAGTCTATTCTATTGGCAACGCTTGGGGATTCCACTGTACCAAGTTCAGTTGTCTACGTTGATCCAACCTATTCCAGCAGCGATCGCAGCAGGAACATTGCGGTTAGTGAATGACCTGATAGAAATTCAGGCGACAGTAGGATTGGGCATGGCGATCGTCCGTGGGGAAGTTATCCCCGACAAATATCAGGTTTCAGTCGCAGAGGGAACGATTATTGCGAAACAACTGGGCATGAGAACCATTGCCTATCGCGTGATGGAAAACAACTTGCTGCAAATTCAGATGCTGAATATGTCTCAGCAGGAAAGCTTTGTTTTAGAGGAATCCCAGATCATTCGTCTGGCGCAGTTAGGGCAACAGGTGATAGCGGAGGCGAGTTCACTCGTTGAGCTTGAGTGGGTATTGCATCTCCAAAACGAAACGCCAATCTTAGAGTTTACTCAAGTAATTCCGCTCAATCCGCCCATACCTTCCCTTCCTCAATGGCGACCTAGCGCAGCACTGCTCGATCGCAATACTCAATCGCTGATACCAGAAGGGTTATCAGAAGCGGTTCTGGTGTCATCGGGAACGGCGGCTTCACCAGGACACGCGATCGCGCCTGCCTGGATTTTGTCTATAGAAAACGACCTGCCTTCATTGCCAGCAGGCTGTATCTTGGTGACCAAAACCCTACCGCTGGAATGGTTGCCCCTCTTGCAAAATGCTGCCGCGATTGTGATGGAACAGGGTAGCTTAACTAGCCATAGCGCAATTGTGGCAAGAGGATTGGGTATTCCGGCGGTGGTGGGTGTGCCCCATATAATCCATCAGATTCAGCCGGGAGAGTCTCTTTGGGTTGATGGCGATCGCGGTCAGGTGTATCGCGTTCCTCAGACTTTCAAAATTCAAGCTGTCCCAGTCACTCCGCAAGTTAGTCACAACCCCGCTCACATAATCGATTCATCGTCCAAGCATTTTGAAACGACTCGTCTGGCGATCGCTACTCAACTAATGGCAAACCTCAGCCATCTAGAGCATTTAGAAACATTGGCAAAACTACCGATTGATGGCATTGGGCTGATTCGAGCCGAACTTTTGGCACCCTCCATTTTAGGAACAGAGCATCCGGCTACTTGGCTCCAGCATCACACGAGCGCCGAGTGGATTGCAGGTTTCACCAAAAGCTTACTGCCGATCGCGCAGGCAATCTACCCGCGCCCCATTTTTTATCGTTCTCTCGATTTGCGCCCTCAAGAGTCTCGTTCTTTGCCATCGGGTGCCAGTTCGTGGGGGCTGCGCGGCACTCGTAGCTATCAAGCCGATCCTGCTTTATTTGATTT
Organism: Sivoneniella epilithica UHCC 1019; assembly: GCF_040830845.1. NCBI lineage: Bacteria > Bacillati > Cyanobacteriota > Cyanophyceae > Leptolyngbyales > Leptolyngbyaceae > Sivoneniella > Sivoneniella epilithica. The sequence continues at coordinate 116,712 of NZ_JBFPDP010000004.1, read as the reverse complement.
AGAACTGGCAACCCTCGCGCAAATGCAGCAAGCGGGGGCAACTAATCTGTGTTTACTCCTCCCTTTTGTGCGAACGGTGGAAGAGTTTGAGTTTTGTCGCGATCGCGTCAAACAAGCTGGACTGACTCAGTATCCGGCTTTTCAGCTTTGGATTATGGCGGAAGTGCCGTCTGTATTATTTCTATTGCCCGATTATGTCAAAGCCGGAGTTCAAGGTATTTCTTTGGGCACTAATGATTTGACGCAGCTTCTCTTTGATCTTGATCGCAATCAGCCTCAAACCGGTGCAACGATCGACGAACGACACCCAGCAGTAAAACGAGCGATCGCCCAACTAATTCGGCAAGCCAGAGAAAACCACATCCCCTGTTCAATTTGTGGAGAAGCGCCAGTTCGCTATCCCGACCTGATTCCCGACCTGATTCGCTGGGGCATCACCTCAATTTCAGTTGCTCCAGAAGCAATAGAAACGACTTATAGTGCGATTGTCCAAGCTGAAGAAGCGCTGAGGTTAGAAACGGCTCACTTCCCTAGTTGAATCAGCGCTATTGGCTAAAAAACCTTGAGCGATCGCACCGCTTGGATCAGTTCTGGCACCACTTCAGCCGCCCAATGACCTTCGCCGCGTCGTTCTGTCAGCACCATCAGATGCAGACTGTAGGCATGGGGATATCCGTTCGCTTCGAGCCAAATCAAATCACCTTCCACTTCACAGGTGATCGCTTCTTCATCCATTAATTCAGCTTGCATCTGGGCGATCGCGCTGACCAGTTGATTGAGCAATCGAACAAACTCTTCAAGCTCAACAGTGGTTAGCTCTAATGCCCAATCCTCTGCACCCACTAAACCTTGAAAAGTGGCTGCGTCTGCATCCCAACCAACTCGCCATCCGTTGCCAGTTTTAAGCAGTCGTGCCATGGGAAGAAGGGAAGAGGGGCTAGTTGGAAGGGGGTGTGGGGAGGGGCGATCGCCCGGATTGGGGAGAAAATCCATTCACCAATGCTTGCACTAGAGCATCGCGTTGGGCGCGGTTGAGCTTGCGAATGGCTGCCACATCTCCTTCAGCAGGATTTTTTTTCAGTTGATTCGCGCTCGGATAGTCGCTAGGTTCCAGCGCTCCTGTCAGACCCAGATACTCGGCAAGGGTCAGCTTCCAATCCAAGCGATAAATAGGAGGTCGTCCTTTGACATAGAGATGATAGCGAATCAGCCGACCCACCAGGGTATTCTCTGAGGCGACTTTGCCTGTTTCCTTACTGATGTATTGGTTTTCTCGCGGAAAATCGGGAGCTTGCTCATAAACCATTCGCCATACGCCTTCTGATCGCACGATTTGTTGCGCGATCGCCGCAGATGAGAACTGCCACCCTGCAACGGTTCCACTCGGTAGTATGAACCCTGCTGAGAGGATTACACCGCTGGCGATCGCGGTTAAACGATGAAAGCGTCTTAGCATAGTCAGTCAATCCTCAATCAAGCAGCCCGTAATTCAAGCGTAGCCCTTACTCACCAATAATCTCAGGCTGGGTCAGTTCATCCGACATTTCCATAATTGCCCGCAGAACTGGCTTCATCGAAGGATCATCATTGTTGTCAAAATCTTCAAAGCGCCGTCTCTTTGCACGATTGGCAACCTGAACCGTAATGCGATAGCGGTTGGATGCGGCTCCAATGAGTTCATCGGCACGGCGCATCACATGGGTGCTGTCATACACAAGACGCTTTTGCATAAAACGTAGTTTCCAGTAGAAAAGGCTTCCTCAGTCTATCAATAGATTTGGCGATTCGTGAAACGTTAGCGCCGCTTTCCACAGGAATCCTTACGAAATCACGGTTCAATCTGCTCAATCTCAAATACTAATAGACCCAAAAGATAAGTAAATCTTTAGCTTTGTCATAGTAACTCTCTATACAATTTGCCATTGTTTTTTTCATCATGTCCCGCTAAAGTATTTTCAAGATAGATTTTTGATTATCTTTAATCGAAAGAAGATAGGTTTTTATCAATACAAGAGGTGAAGAGCTTCAATGCTCTTTGAAGCGGGCACTGCCTGTCTAATCCTAAATTAGGGACTAGAAAATTTGGGCTACCTCGTGAAGGTATTTGAACTCAATGTTTTGTACTGAACCCCTTGTTCGTCCGTTCCACATTTTTAACAACCAAGGTTGGAATCCTGGGAGATAGTATGGCTATTTTTTCAAATGTTTCTCGTCGTCGGTTCATGACGATCGCCGCTGCATCATCTGGAACTGTGTTGCTAAAGGGCTGTTTAGGCAATCCGCCAGATACTACTGCCAGTCAAAGTACGCCTGTTGCTACTCCAGTGGTAGATATAAAACCGGAAATGATGCCGGAAGTGAAAACAGTCAAGCTGGGTTATTTACCGATTGTGGAAGCTGCCCCGTTGATTATTGCTAAGGAGAAAGGACTGTTCGCCAAGTACGGGCTGCCGGAGGTGCAGATTGACAAACAGGCAAACTGGGGCGCGGCACGGGACAATGTGAAAATTGGGTCGGCTGGCGGTGGGATTGATGGCGGACAGTGGCAAATGCCAATGCCTTACTTGATTTCAGAAGGCATCATTACGGATAGGGCAAAAATACCGATGTACGTGTTGGCGCAGTTGAATACGCATGGAAACGGGATTGCGATCGCCAGTAAGCATCTAGGTAAGGGCTTATCTACTAAAGTGGCTGACCAAGTTGCCTTCTTTAGCAAATTAAAGGCAGACGGCTCAAAATTTAAAGCGGCGTATACCTTTCCCAAAGTCAACCAGGATTTCTGGATTCGCTATTGGCTAGCCGGAAATGGCATTGATCCTGATAAAGAAGTTGAGTTGTTAACGGTGCCTACCGCTCAAACGGTTGCCGATATGAAGGCAAACGCAATGGATGCCTTCAGCACTGGCGACCCGTGGCCATCTCGAATTGTGTCAGATAAGATTGGCTTCATCTCAACCCTCACAGCGGAGATTTGGAAGAATCACCCCGAAGAGTATTTAGCCATTCGCAAAGACTGGGTAGATCAATATCCCAAAGCGACTAAGGCAATTCTTAAAGCCGTCATGGAAGCCCAACAGTGGTGCGATAACTTTGACAATCGCCAGGAGTTAGCTGGAATTCTGGCTAAACGCGAATACTTTGGGCTACCGGAGAGTACTTTGATCGATCCATTGATGGGTAAATATAACTTGGGTGAGCGATCGATTGATGATAAGTCAATGGCGGTTCTGTATTGGAAGGATGAGAAGGGCAGTGTGTCCTATCCTTACCAGAGCCATGATTTGTGGTTCTTGACTGAAAGCGTCCGTTGGGGCTTTTTGCCAAAAGAGACGCTTACCAAGGCGCAAGACTGGATCAAACAGGTGAATCGGGAGGATATCTGGCGGGAAGCTGCGAAGGAACTCGGCATTGCAGCGGCAGATATTCCAACCAGCAAGTCTCGTGGGGTTGAAACATTCTTTGATGGCGCTAAGTTTGATCCAGAAAATCCCCAAGCTTACTTAGACAGCTTGAAGATTAAGCGCGTTTAGCTACTGAGTTAATAGTCGTCGCACCCATTGTTACAGACTGTTGAAGTGAATTCGACAGATCCAGAAAAAAGTTCCACCTATACATTTTTTATTGATTTCCAGAGTTCTGTAGGGGCATGGCATTCGGGCAATTCCCTTGACGATTCAATCAAAAGCCAACTACCGAATGCTACGCCCTTACGCAAGATGCCAGTTTATCTAATTTTAAGGAGATATCCATGACGATCGCCCGTAAACCACCCTCTGAGACTTGGCTTGATTCACCATTTCTAGCCCGTTTGAAGGTGAAGGAACGACTGAATGATTTAATCCCACCGACGATCGCGATCATTATCTTTCTTACCCTTTGGCAACTTTTCTCGTTACTTCCAGGCGCAGCGTTACCCGGTCCGATTCAAGTGGTGCAAGATACATGGATATTGATCCTCTATCCCTTTTATGACAGAGGCGGCACCGATAAAGGATTGTTCTGGCAGGTGGCTGCCAGTCTGCAACGGGTGGCGATCGGCTACATTTTTGCGGCGATCGTTGGCATCAGTGTCGGGGTTCTAGTCGGACTCAACGACACCCTATCCAAAGCTCTCGATCCGATTTTTCAATTGCTGAGAACTGTGCCACCTCTAGCCTGGGTGCCGATCGCCCTTGCCGCTTTACAGCAAAACCAGCCAGCCGCCTTGTTCGTCATCTTCATTACGTCAGTCTGGCCCATTCTAATCAACACCTCCGTGGGTGTCCGGCAGATTCCACAAGACTACAACAACGTGGCTCGTGTATTGCAGCTATCGCAGAGAAAGTATTTTTTCAAAGTACTGATGCCCGCATCGTTGCCCTACATTTTTACCGGATTGCGAATCTCGATTGGGCTGGCATGGCTAGCGATTATTGCCGCTGAAATCGTCATGTCTGGCGTGATTGGCATTGGTTCCTTCATCTGGAACTCCTACCAAAATGGTGAAGTGAGTGAAATTATCTTGTCCCTGTTTTACATCGGCATGGTGGGACTGTTACTCGACAAGTCATTAGCATGGCTGCAAACAGCGATTTTGCCCGAAGAACAACGATAAAACGAATGACGAAGTGCGAAGTGCGGGAAAAGTTTTGAATTTTGAATTTTGAGTTTTGAGTTCGCCCCTCGCCATATCTCCTAGGTCAATGCTGCGCGAACGCCATTCGCCACTCGTTATTCGCCACTCGTTATTCCCTATTCCCTATTCCCTATTCCCTATTCTCTACTTCCTAACCGCTATGACCTCCTTTGTTGCTGTTGAAAATATTGAGAAAACGTTTCCTTTAGCCAATGGCGATCGCTATATCGCGTTGAAAGGTATTGATCTAAACATCCGCGAGGGTGAATTTATTTCGCTGATTGGTCACTCTGGCTGTGGTAAATCGACGCTGCTGAATATCATTGCAGGACTGGATTTGCCTACCGCTGGTGTGGTTCTGCTGGATGGTGAGACGGTTCGCCGACCGGGACCCGACAAGATGGTAGTGTTTCAAAACTACTCGCTCCTACCTTGGTTAACGGTACGAGAAAATATCGCCCTCGCCGTGGATGAAGTGCTATCTCATTTATCGGTTCCAGAACGGCGCGAGGTGATCGAACATCACATTAATTTAGTAGGCTTGCAACATGCTGCCGATAAGCCGCCGGGTCAACTATCAGGCGGGATGAAACAACGAGTAGCGATCGCTCGTGCATTGGCAATTCGTCCCAAGTTGCTGTTACTCGATGAACCCTTTGGCGCACTGGATGCCCTAACTCGCGGCAATTTGCAAGAACGCTTGATGCAAATCTGTGACGAAAACAAAGTAACAGCCGTGATGGTGACTCACGATGTCGATGAGGCGCTGTTACTCAGCGATCGCGTGGTCATGTTGACCAATGGTCCTGAGTCTAAAATCGGACAAATCCTGGAGGTCGATATTCCTCGTCCTCGCAAACGGCTAGAAGTGATCAATCACCCCAGCTATTACTCAATGCGGAGTGAGATTATCTACTTTCTCAATCAACAAAAGCGGATCAAACAACTGCGATCGCGTAAAACAGGGGCGATCGCCCGTCACGGGTTAGAAAAAGTCAACCTGGAAATCGGCTTCGTTCCCCTCACCGCTTGCGCCCCTCTCGCCGTTGCCAAAGAGAAAGGCTTTTTTGCCCATCATGGCTTGGATGAAGTCAACTTAGTGCGCGAATCCAGTTGGCGCGGCATTCAAGATGGCATTGCAGGGAGTTATCTAGACGCGGCTCAAATGCCCTCGGGGATGCCAATCTGGTTAACCTTGGGAGGGATGGACGGACGTTCTTTGCCGACCGTCAGTGCCCTGACCCTAACTCGCAACGGTAATGCCGTTACTCTCGACAAACGCTTCTATGACCAGGGAATTCATAGCCTACCCGACCTGAAGCAGATGCTGCTCGATACCCAAGCGAATCAGCATGTGTTTGGGGTGGTTCATCCCGCCTCCATGCATAATCTGTTATTGCGCTATTGGCTGGCAGCCGGGGGCATTGACCCCGATCGCGATGTTCAACTCGATACGATTCCTCCTGCCCAAATGATCGCCAACTTGCAAGCAGGCAACATCGATGGCTTCTGTGTCGGCGAACCCTGGAATGTCCGCGCTGCCGTTGAGGGCATTGGCTATACGATCGCTACCGATTTAGAAGTGTGGGATGGACACCCTGGCAAGGTTTTGGGAGTGCGAGAGGAATGGGCGTTGGCTTATCCCAACACGCACATTGCTTTGGTGAAAGCACTGCTAGAGGCTTGTCGATATTGCACCGATGAGGCAAATCATGAAGAAATTCGTGAGATTCTCTCTCGTCGCGAATATCTCGGAACTGATCTGCAATATATCTACTTGGGCGACCCCAATTCTCAAATATGCAGTCTGCATCCCTCACCCAAAGAATACGCCCACCATCAGTTCTATGGTCAGGGTGTGAATCGTCCTAGCCGAACGGAGCATCTGTGGATGATGACGCAAATGGCACGTTGGGGCGATGTTCCCTTTCCTCGCAATTGGGTTGAGATTCTAGAGCGAGTCTGTCGAGTCAGCGCCTTTAGCACGGCTGCACGGGAGTTAGGCTTGTCCGAGATTACCTACAGTCGAGGTCCGATTCAACTGTTTGATGGGACGACATTTAATGCAGATGACCCGATCGCCTATCTCAACAACTTGGCTATCAAGCACGACATCTACATGGCAGAAGTGCCACTGACTCATTCACTTGCCACTGTATAACGACATCCCAACATACCGATATATCAATCATTCACTCTTTTTAATGATGCAAACTCTAACCGCGCAATCCACCCATAATTCCCAGTTTAGTCAAGATCCGTTTCTTGTCATTGATAATGTTTCTAAAGTCTATCCCACTCCTAAAGGTGAGTATGTAGTACTTGAGGGAGTTAATTTACAAGTTCGACAAGGCGAATTTGTCTGTGTCATTGGTCATTCGGGCTGTGGCAAATCAACGTTGTTGAATATGGTGGCAGGATTCTCGCAACCCACCGAGGGACTCGTGACCTTGCAGGGTAAACGGATCACAGAGCCGGGACCCGATCGCATGATGGTTTTTCAAGGCTATGCGCTGTTGCCATGGATGACTGCCTACGACAATGTGTATCTAGCCGTGGATTCTGTCTATCCCAAAAAGTCTGATGCTGAGAAAAAGCTAATTGTTCAGGAACATCTAGCAATGGTGGGGCTGACCGAAGCCGCCCACAAACAACCGGGTCAACTATCGGGTGGAATGCGACAACGAGTCTCGATCGCCCGTGCCCTATCCATTCGCCCAGAAGTGCTGATTCTCGATGAACCGTTTGGTGCCCTAGATGCGATTACGAAAGAGGAATTGCAGATTGAGTTGCTGAAGATTTGGAATGATCATCGATGCACCGTGTTGATGATTACTCACGACATCGATGAGGCACTGTTTCTTGCCGATCGCCTCGTGATGATGACCAACGGTCCGGCTGCAAAAATTGGCGAGATTGTCGATATTCCGTTTCCACGACCCCGCGATCGCGATCGGATTATGGAAGACCCCGAATTCTATAAGCTGCGGAACTACATTCTCGACTACCTTTACAATCGTTTTGCCCACGATGATGACGGGTAATTCATTTTTGCGCTCCCGTTAGAGTGTCATGGGGGCGATCGGGGCGATATTTGGATCGTGCCCCCCAATCTGGCTAGTCCGAAGCACCCAAACACTAGCACCATGTTTTAAGAAAATGCGAACAACGGTGTCGCTGGCAAGGCGTGGCAGGATGGTACGCCAGCTTCCTAGACCCACTTTGAGGTTTTGTAGCGGATTATCTTCCATCGTGCTACCCAAGTTGAACTCATTTTTTGCCCAGTCAGAACGGGGACCGCCCAAGGGCTGAAGTTTTCGCTGAAGGTCTTGACCCAACTGTTCGAGAACTCTGAATCGCTGTGCTTGTTCCGGATCTGCCATCAGCGATTTCAGCAGGTTTGGATTCGCTTGGAGTGCTTTGGTCGTTTGTTGAATGCTGGCAAACAATGCCTGGTTTGCATCTTGGGAGCAGTTGTTGGCAATACCGACAAAAGTAGCGCCCGTGCCATCCCCAATCCGATAGCGAGAAGTCATCACTTGCAACTGGCGCATCATTAAATTCAAGGGGCTATTGATCTCGCCCTTCGCATCGTAATTTTTGGTAAACGCATCTAGCTTAACCAAAAGGTCGCAGGTTGGACGAGTGCCTGCCCAGCCCATTTGGCGATCGCCCATATAGCGCGACCAATGGAGCGCTCCAGCGGTCAGACCATCGGTGTTTTGGCAATACACTTGATGATAGACAATCTCAAAGCACAGTTCACCCGTTAGCGGTTCTCGCACCACTTCAGCCATGCCATAGGAAAAGTGCCCAAAGAAAATCGGCGTGGCGGCAGCGGGTTCTTTTTGGTTACCGCCAATCCCGCCATAGTTATGAATCAGCAGGGCGCGATCGCCTTCCTGCCAATCATCAATCGCTGATTGAATAGCCCCCGATGACCCACTGGATTTTGGCGTACACAACACCGATGAAATCTTGCCTTTTTGCGCCTCAACGTCTGCCCAAGCCCGTTTACGAATATAGCGATAGCTCGCTTTTGAGCCGAAAACAACTTCCTGCGGCTGTAAGTGAAATAATGACCGAGGAGCCAAAGACCGTACTACAAATACGCCGGACGCATCCTTCGCGCCATAAATATACCACCCCATTTCATTTAAGGGCGATCGCTCGATATCCTGAGTCGTTGAAGGATAGCTGCCATATTCTGGTGCCATTAAAACTTGAGGCACCGACACGATTTCCTGAACGCCATCGAACTGCCGAGAATCGCGATTGAAATGCACCACCCGATACTGTGCCGTCGCCACAGGTGCCAAAAATTGAACGATTGCATAGTAACGTCCCGTAATTTCTGTGGGCAGACTGCGAATGTATAGGGAAGAGGGAATAGAAGATAGGGAATAGGGAAGAGATGATTCCGCACTATTCCCTGTTCCCTGTTCCCTGTTTTCTTCCACATCCACCAGAGAGTTGAGCATCACAATCATGTCATCAACGGGATGGCAGCCCGCTAAGGATTCCAGTGGACCTACCTGCCGCCAATGGTTCAAGCGATCGGGATTCACCGATCCGCCAAACTTGCTGCCGTATTCAGCATCGGCGCTAAAGTGAACATCCTTCGTCACCGCTATCACTAGCTTTTTGAGAATTGGGTGATTTGCCCAGCGCAGATTCACTACTTGCCCAACATACTGCTGATACTCGGCTGGTGCGTGATGCACTTCAAACAGGACTCCTCTCACTTGGGCGCGTTCCTCTGGTTGAGGCAAAATTAATCGCCCCATCCAATCGCTAATTGGTTGGTACAGATCCAAGTTCACTGTTTGGTTCAGTGGATAATAATCAGATTGGAGAAAGGCAAGCTGCTGATAAAGCGAGTAATTGCTAGCTTTCCGAGGAATGGTTTGATCTGCTAATAGCACTTCGCCCCGCAGGATTTGCAGAATCAGTTCGATCGTGGCTTGCAGAATGGTGCGTCCATCGGGCAGCGTTGCTTGTGGGTCCATGTATCCACCGGGAACCTGGTGCCCTACGCCTGCCATTTCCAGCAGCGTGATTTTTCCCCGCCGCATTGCCCGATTCCAATAAGACAAAGGAAACCACTTACGACGACCGGGAAAAATTGCGGGACCAATCCGCTCGACAAAATCTTTGTCTCCCACTACATGATAAAGATGCTCTAGCTTGAGTAAATTATTGTTGGCGCTCATCACCCCACCCAGGGAGATGGCATCGATCGGCGCACCTGTGGCTCGTTTTAGGTAAGGCGCAGATGCAACGGACATTTGACCGCCCCCGCTATAGCCGATCAGCGTTATGGGAATGCCGCTTCCGGGTTGATAGCCCCGTTTGGTTAAGCCATCGTAAAGCACCTGAGCAATGCCCTGATTGTAGATTGGACCGTAGCGTTTATCTGCCGAAACCGCCACGATAAAGACATTTCGAAGGTTGAGCATTAGTCCCAAAATTGCCGCTGGGTTGCTCCAGCGCATCTTGTCCGCCAGTCTCCAGACAAATGCTAGGGGGCGATCTTGATCGAGGGGTTGATTCAGCACGGAATACATCATCAATCCCTGTATCAGTTCCATATCGTCAGGTAAAGCAGGCGTAAACGCATTCAGAAAATCTACGATGTCGGGTGTGTAGTTTTCGCCCGATTGCCCAATGCCATCCAGGTAAACGACGTAACGGGATATGGGGTTGATTGAAGGCGGTGCTGCGATCTCATCATTCCCCACTACGGTTTGGCTGGTATCCAGGTCGTCGCCATACCAACCAGCCCACCAGCCCAAGGTTTCCAGAGGAGCCAGCATTGCAGCAAAGACCACTGCGACAACCCCAATCCAAATCAAATCAAAGACGAATTTGAATAGCTTAGGCAAGTTGCTGTGCCAGCCAAATAAATTTTCTCGAATCGGACGCAGCAGTAGGGCGATCGCCACAAACACAACAATCATGGCTAGCAACCCAAGCAGTAGCCTGAGTTGCTGAGGAATGCCAGTGTTTTTTCGCTGAAGCTGCATCAGGGGGTCAGAGGGGTCCGCCCGTTGAGTGACGGTTGCAGCGGGTGTGCTACCCGCGTTGTTGACGACGGCTTGAGCAACCGCTTGGGCTGCGGCTGGGTCAGATCGCTCCGATGCTTGGATCAACTGATTCATCTCCGGTGCAGTGGTTTGAGTCGCAGTGAGAATGGGAGCCGCCACTCGTCCTGCCTGTACTCGCTCCCGCAGTTCAATACGATTATCCGCAAGATCCACACCAGCCACGCGCTCGGAAAGCTGTTGACCCAATTTTGCGATCGGTTGCCCAATGCTGCCTTCCAAAAATTGCAGCACCACCCAGCCAAAGGCAACATAGCCAAATGCTGTTGCTCCATCCACTCCGGCGGCAGCTTCAAAACCGACCACCGCAGCCAATAAGCGCCAGACTGACAGGACATTTAAGATGGGAAGCCCCGCATAGGGTAACGCTCCTAAAAAGCTGAACAGTTGAGGCGCATAGCTAAACCCAAACACTTTGATTAGGGTGTTGAAGGGAACATATACTGACCAAGGCAATAGACAAATCAGCCAGGTGCTAAATGCCAGAAATAGAAAGCCGAAGGTAAACAGAACGGCATTCAGCAACAGACTAAAAACAAAGCGAATCGGTTTAACCCGATTGATGAAGAGAATAATGCTTTGCCCAACTCCTAGGGATAAACCCGCAAATAGCACGACTAGCACCGCTAGCGGTACGCCTCTCGTCAATGCAGCGATCTCTCCAAATGCCTCTAAGCTGAGGCTAAACACGCCGCCTAGCAAGTCCCAAAATTGATATGAAGTGGTTGCCGTCATGACAGTATTCCCTAGCGATCGCCTGACACCATTTGTGTCATTACATGTGTGCAATCAGATTACATCAGGAAGATTACACAACAAGCATATGAAAAGAATAAATTTGATTTTGGCTGAATAAATTAGGGCGTTTCTGAAGTTTCCCATTCCCCACCCTTCTCTCCCAGGGAAAGGAGAAAAGGGTGAGACGAGGGTAGAGTCGTTGCACAGTAGGAGATTAATAATCCTATTTTTATTAGTTTTCAGTGATTAGCTCACTCGATTCAGTAATTGCTCAGTCGTAGGATTTGAAGCGCTGGGTAGGAGCCAGCTAAGCAAAATTGCGGTTAATCCGCCTGTTGAAATTGCTGAACCAAAGAGATTTTTGATCAAAGGCTCTTTATTGGCAAACAACTCAGGCACATACGATAACCCCTAAACCCATGCTTAGGGAAACTGCCACAATAATCACCGATCGCCAATCCATTTGCTCCCCCAGGGTGGGCTGACTTTAGTTGCGCATCAAGTTCAATCATCTTTAAACAATGGCAACTCTACTACGACATAAGTTGTGGACTAAGCGCTTAACTTGAGAGATAAATATTGATCTCGCTTAGGAGGGATGAATTGCTGTAAGTGGGTTGCTACTCTTAGGTATGTAAAAGTTCAAGAAATACCTCACACAGGAATTAAAACAATGCCACTTCATAAAATTAAAGATTTCGATCCTGATTATCGTACTCACTTTGATGATCAAGATATCATTGGCTATGACCTTTATGCCGGTAAAGATAAGGTCGGTTCAGTTGATGATTTGTTAGTAGATGATATCGGTAAGATTCGTTATCTAATTATCAACACTGGAACTTGGATTTTGGGTAAGAAAGTATTGCTACCTGTTGGGCGATCGCGCATTGACTATAAAGCTCATCGGATTACTGCTGAAGGGCTAACTCGTTCTCAAGCAGAATCACTCCCTCAATATGATGGCACCATGCCTGTAGATTATGACTATGAAGAGCAAGTCCGCAGTGTTTATCGTCCCACTACTGCCTTAGAAAACTCCACTCCTTTAGACAGCGCTACGGCTACTATGGGCTACGATCGCAACACTTATAGCTACGATCGTGATTCTGATTTGTACAACTTGGATGACACTAACCACCAAAATCTAAAACTGTATCAAGAGCGGTTGATTGCAAACAAAACTCGTGCAAAAACAGGTGAAGTTGCGGTTGGAAAGCATGTAGAAACTGAATCCGCTAAAGTTTCTGTACCCATCGAAAAAGAGCGTGTCGTGATTGAGCGGACTAGTCCTGCGGGTAGTGTAGCCGTTACACCGGGCGATCGCGCTTTTCAAGAAGGCGAAGTAGCGCGAGTAGAGGTTTACGAAGAAACTCCTGATATTCGCAAAGAAGCGTTTGTCCGTGAAGAAGTCAGCGTTAGAAAAGAAGTTGACCGAGATGTAGTGAACGCCGAAGAAACTCTACGTCGAGAAGAGCTAGATGTAGATACCCAAGGTTCCCCAGTTGTAGATAAAGGAACCAAGCCTCGCCGTGATTCTGAGCGCGTCTAAATGTTGCTTCCAGTAGCAGTTAGTAAAACCAGAGTTTAAAGCAACTTAGGCAGAGCTATATAGCTCTGCCTAAGCAGTATTAATAGCAAAAATTATAGGAGAGCTAAAAAAGTGTCAAACCCAAAAGATGCTGGTGTAAAAAAAATACAAAATGAAGATAAAAACTTGCCGACTGACAAGATTTCTCAATCCAGAAATTCAGCGTGTTATCAACCAGGAGGCAGCAAATTCTTTGGACCTTTAGAAAATTCTGCGCCTTTAGAAGATCCTAAATTTATTTACCAATCTCCTATACAATTGCCCGTTATTGCAACCGATAATTCTCCTCAACTGTTGGCTAAATCTACTGATTCAATGCCACTTATGGCTGAATCAACTCCACTCAGTCCTTCATCCAATTTAGATTTAGCTTCTAGCTTCTCTCCTCTAGAGAAAACCGAAACTGACAAGAATTTATCTAATACTAGTAAGTTGCCATTGCTTGAAGAAACGCTTTCATTGTTAGAAGAACGTTTGGTGATTGATAGTCATAAGCGCAAAGTTGGAGAGGTAATCGTTCGTAAGGAAATTGAGACTCGTATTGTTGAGGTGCCAATTCGACGGGAGAAATTGATAGTAGAGCAAATTAGCCCAACCTTTAAGCAGTTAGTAGTAGTTGATTTAGGTCAAATTGATGAGACTGAATTTGATCAAACTGCTTCTATTAAAATGCCTCGGCTTGATACAACTGCTCATGAATTTGATGATGCGAATGCTGCAATTCAATTTTTGGAAGCGATCGCGGCTCACCCGGCTGAATCTCAACAACCGATACACATTAGCATTATGCTAAACAATAGAACTGACCAGCCTTTTAACTCATAGCTCCTATTGCCTGACCTGCCAACCAACCCGTTGTCCAAGCACTTTGGAAGTTGAAGCCCCCCGTAACGCCGTCAATATCTAAGATTTCACCTGCGAGATAAAGTCCGGGACATAGGCGACTTTCCATGGTTTTAAAGTCCACTTGATTCAACTTGATGCCACCACAAGTCACAAATTCCTCCTTAAATATGCCTTTGCCATTGATGGTGTAGTGTCCTTGAGTGAGTTCTTGAATCAGTTGATTTAGCGTTTTGTTTGATACATCTGCCCAACGAGTTTCATCTGGCACCATCCCAACGCTGACAATTAATCGTTCCCATAAACGGCGCGGAACAGGTACGGGGCAACTGGTAGCAACGAGCCTGCGGGAAAGCTGCGATCGCACTGCCATCATCTGTTCGCGCATCACCTCCGGGTTCATTTGAGGCAATAAATTAATTCGTAAATTGGCGTGGTATTGCTGTTCGTGCAGCGCTCTTGCTCCCCACGCAGACAGTTTTAGCACAGCGGGACCGCTCAAACCCCAATGGGTAATCAATAGCGCCCCCGTTTGCTTCAGCGAGGTTTTATCGGCGAACTGAAGCTGAAGTTGAGCAGAAGATACTGATACGCCCGCTAAATCGTCTAACCGGGGGTCTGTGACATTAAAGGTAAACAGGGAGGGAACGGGCGGTTCGATCGCGTGTCCCAGTGATTGGGCGATCGCGTAACCTTGCAGGTTGCTTCCCGTGGCTAGCAGTAGGCGATCGCTGTATATCCGTTCTTCTGACTTTAATTGAATCTCAAATCCGTTTTTATGACGGCTAACCTGCTGCACTTGAGCGCCCGTGTGAATTGCCACACCTGCCTTTTTTGCCGCCCACATCAAGCAGTCTACGATCGTCTCAGAATCATCTGTGGTCGGAAACATGCGCCCGTCGGGTTCGGTTTTGAGTTCCACACCTTGCTGTTGAAACCACTCTACCGTGTCTTTTGCCTGAAATCGGCTAAAGGCTCCCCGTAATGCTTTGCCGCCACGAGGATAGTTTTGCACCAGCAATGCCGGATCGAAGCAAGCATGGGTGACATTGCAGCGTCCTCCGCCCGAAACTCGCACCTTGGATAAGGGCTGACGGGCAGATTCTAGCAAAGTAACCTGTGTATGAGGATAGGCTTGGGCACAAGCGATCGCACCAAAAAAACCTGCTGCCCCCCCACCAATAACGACAATATTCATCAGAGGAATTTTATTGGAGAAACATTAAACAAATTCGCTATCTACCAAAAAGCCATAGCACAAAGCCACCAAAGAATCTGCCCGCCCATTCATCAAACATTCGTGCCGCGCACAGTCTAAACAGTTTGCCTGCATGGGCAACACTAGATCCATCGCTGGATATAGACTCACACCTTGATGAATAAAGGCTTGGGCTTCTAAGTCAGAAATGGTATTGCAAATTAGAATTGCCTGGTTGCTCCCCAACGCCGATCGCTGCTGGTTTAACCGTTGCAGCGTTGCGCCAAACCCCTCAGATTCATCTCGAATCGCGATTAATACTTTTTGGGCAAGGCTCGCGAAACAGTGGGGCTTTTCACTTTCAAAGAAATCTTTATATTGCAGAGTCAGTGTGCCATCTGGGTAATGTAGAGTGCGAATGCAGCGCAAAAATGGCACGGTAAACTGCTCATCTGTATCCAAGGCAACCCACCAGGATTTATGCCAAGCATAATGGGGTAGCCGTAAAATCTCTTGAATGTGGGGCGGTGGGAAGCCAACTTTTGCCAATAGCGCGATCGCTGGGGCTAAGGGCAAATGGTGGGCGATCGTCTGCATGTCAGATTCATGCTGAGTCAACCTTGCCGTTTCTTTGCTCTCACTCGTCCCACTATTCATGCTGGGGTCTAGCTGAGTTTGCACTTGCGCCAGCACACAGTGAATCGCTTCAACGTGTAAAATGCCATCTGCCACCACGTGATCGCCCATGGGTACGCTCACTTCACTGGCGATCGTCCCGATTCGTTCAGGCGGAATAATTGCCGGAATGCATTGAGTTAACAGACTTTTGAGCAATTTCAAATCCGCGATCGCCAGCGCCATCTGAATCTGATCTCGCACACTAACCGCTCTAGTTTTCTCGTTAATCGGATGAAATAGCGGATTACTCGGCATTGTAGGAACCCTACCCGCACTAGACAATCAACTGAAAAGTTCTAGTTAATTTCTTAGCTAGCTTACTTCGATGATAGATCCGATTATCTTCTCAGAACTGAATGGCATTACTTCAATTCCACTTGATTCTCTTAAGATTGCTCATTTGAACTCGCAACCTACTGGCTAACTCTAATCCTTGCGACAAGCCGCGATCGCATAAAACGGATCACCTCCCGACATGCCCAACCATTGCAACATCGCCGGAGCCTGCGATTGACGCGCAATTACTTCTGGTTTGCTGAATCCTGGCACCGCTTCAAAATAGCTCTTCACCAACGAAACTCGGCTAGCCTCAGACCCTTCCCGCCATGCCGCGATCGCCTTTTGATAAAACATCCGGTTAGAGAAACTAATAATCGCGATGCCGCCCGGTTTCAAAATCCGATGAATTTCAGAAAAAATGGCTTCAGGGTACTGAATATATTGCATGGACACCGTGTTCAAAACTGCGTCAAAAGATTGATCTTCTAAAGGCAACTTGGGATCTCGGTTCAAGTTTTGTACAAACGTGTGATTTAACCGCTGATTGCGAGCCAACTCCTCACCGTTGAGTCCATGCCCTTCCACATGGGCAAATTCCATGTCATCAGGCAAATGCGACACCCAACTGCTCATTAGGTCAAAAATTCGCGAGTTGGGCTTCAGTCGCTCTCGATATAAATCAGTCAGTTGTTGAATAAAACCATCATCCACATGGGTGACAAACCGAGGAGAGTCATAAAACTCGCTGTCGTCGGTATCGTCAAGCTTGGTGCGCTGATCGGGGTTAAGCAGAACCATAGAGCGAAGAGTGATTACAGAATAGTTATGAACTTATGTTAACAATTTGCGAGTCTGGAAAGACTGGGAGCCAGAAAGTAGGCAAAAGTTTTCAATTTGGCTAATTATAAGGGTTGTTTAGATTGAGCCTTTAAGCGAAAAATGCTTAGTTGCAAGGGCGATCGCGCAATTTAGTCATAATTTTTTTTCAGTTGATTCTTGGACATTGCTAAATCTGGGGATGAAATTCGTAGGGGCAATCCCTTGTGGTTGCCCTTCATCTCGGGCAGGGTAAGTCTTGTGCCATAGCTGTCAACTTAAGGAAATCCAAGGAAGTCAAGCAGAGGTTAAAGTCAAAATAGCTCTATTTGGCGTCCCCAGACAACAATGACCAAAGCTCATTAAAAGCGCGGGAAAGAAGAATTTCGACATTTTGTCTTCCCCCCTGCCCCGGCTTGCGAGGCAGGGGAAGAATGTTCTCGACCCCCACCAGCTTTCAGCCCGGCAAGTGTGTGATCTCTACCGCTGTCGTTGGCAGGTCGAAGATGCCTTTTTATTGACCAAACGACTGCTGGGGTTAGCGTATCTCTGGGTCGGGGGACGCAGTGGGCGCAAATTCAACTCTATGCCACTTGGTTTTTTATGCTGTCCTCAGTGACTTGTGCGCAGAAGTCGCAGTCGCTTTAAGGCAATTGCTAGAGTGCATCTCAATGGAAATGGTGTTTCGGTCGCTTTATCATTTTGCTCAAGCGAAACAACGAGATGCCGCGACCGAATGGATTCCCTATCTTGTCCGCTTTCAGCAGTCTTTTGGCTTGCTCAAAGCCCACACCCAGCGAGGGCGAAAAAATGACGCACTAGCGCTTGACATCTGGCTTCCTTCTTTTAGTTGACAGCTATGGCACAAGACCTATCCCTACAGTCAGAAATCATACTTACATTCAGCAATGCCCAGTTTTTTATGGTTCAAACTAAAAAACCTAGATTCTTTTTTCGCTTCTTTCCCTAAAAAACGCTGTAAATCTTTGGAACAGGCGAAAATGATGGGATATGTCCTGGATGTCTCTGTATGACCTGTTGCTTAAATCCTGAATGCCAGCAGCCGCAAAATGCTGATGATGCTGAGTTTTGCCTGAGTTGTGGTGCCAAACTAATTCCCATATTGCGAGGTCGCTATCGGGTCATGCGTCCGATTGGGCAAGGAGGCTTTGGCAAAACTTATTTAGCGATGGATAGCGATCGCCTTAACGCTCCGTGCGTCATCAAACAATTTTCGCCCCAAGTGAAAGGCACAAAGTCGTTGGATAAAGCCGTGCAACTTTTTCAGCAGGAAGCAGAGCGACTAGACGAACTGGGCGAGCATCCCCAGATCCCAACCCTGCTTGCCTATTTTGAGCATGACCAACGGCTCTATCTGGTGCAGCAGTTCGTTGAAGGTCAAACATTGCTGCAAGAAACCCTGCAATATGGGCATTTTGGTGAACGGCGAATTCGAGAAGTGTTGGTGGGCTTACTGCCTTTGCTCAAGTTTGTTCATGATCATCAGGTGGTTCATCGCGATATTACGCCCTCTAATATCATTCGGCGGGCAAGTGATCACAAACTGGTGCTAATTGATTTTGGGGTAGCAAAACTGCTGTCGGCAGAGACAACGGGGCAACCGGGAACCCGGATTGGAACGGAGGGCTACGCACCGATGGAACAATTGCGCGGGGGAAAAGCCTATCCAGCCAGCGATATTTATAGCTTGGCGGCAACCTGCATTTTTTTGATGACCCATGTTAAACCCGATGATTTATATGACCCGATGGAAGGACGCTGGCTATGGCGCGATCGCCTCTATCAGCAAGGGGGCAACATCAGTAACGCAATCGCTCAAATTCTTGACAAAATGCTGAAAGATTTAGTCAGTGAACGGTATCCCTCGGCGGATGCAGTCATGCGAGATTTGCGATCGGCATTGTCTCGCCCATCAGCCGGAGCATTGCCCAGTTCCGCTAATCCTTCTGCCTCACAGTCCCATCAGCCCACCTCCTCACCAACTGCTGGGCAATCTCGCAGCACTCCCCTCGCTCCAGTTGCCAGTCCTAGCGCTCCTTCTGGGCAAGTTCGCAGTCAATCTGGTGGGGCTGCAATCTCCAAACCCAGTGTGCCGGCAGGGCGCATATCACCTCCGCCCTCTAGCGGTCCAGGAAACCGCTGTTTATATACTCTGACTGGACATTCTCGCTGGGTCATGGCGGTGTGCATCAGTCCAGATGGTCAGTCAGTCGCCAGCGGCGGATTGGATGACGCGATCCGGGTTTGGAATTTGGAAACAGGCAGTTTAATTCAAACTTTGAAGGGACATACTAAACCCGTTAACTGCTTATCCATCAGTCCAGACAGCCGCATGTTGGCGAGTGGCGGCGACGATTACACGATTAAGCTGTGGAACCTAACCAATGGCAGTTTGCTGCATACGTTAACGGGGCACTCTAACGATGTGAAGTCGGTGGCGTTTTATGGCGTGGGTCACCTCCTTGCCAGTGGCGGAGAAGACCGAACCGCACGGATTTGGCAATTAGCAACAGGGGAATCTCTGCGGGTTTTTTCTAATACAGCAGGCATGATTCGATCGGTGGCGGTGAGTCCAGATAGCCAACTGCTGGCTAGCGGTGGATTGGATAACCAAATCAAGCTGTGGAGCTTAAAAACAGGAAATTTGATCCGAACGCTGCCCAGAAGCCACTTTGGCGCAGTGAATGCGATCTCGATCGCCCCCAACAGCAAAACCTTGATTAGCGGCAGTAAAGATAAAACGATCAAAATCTGGAACCTAACCACAGGTGAAGTGATTCGCACTTTCAGCGGACACACGGATTCAGTGAATGCGATCGCGCTTAGCACCGATGGCAAAACCCTAGTCAGCGGCAGCAGCGACACCACTATCCGACTATGGAACGTAGAAACAGGCGACCTAAAAGCCACTCTGAGCGACCACATCAGCGGCGTGAATGCCGTTAGCATCAGTCCCAATGGTTATCGAATCGCCAGCGGCAGTTCAGACAATACCGTAAAAGTGTGGCAAGTGAGATAAGGGAGACACACGTAGGAAATCAGGAGGTGGGCGAATATGTTTCACTCATCTCATTCTTATTGACTCCGCACTTGACAGTTTCCTATTTTCTACGTTATTAAACAGGTAGGCACTTGACAAAACTATGTGCTTTTTAAAAGCAAATTAGAGCTAATCCTTAGCATATTTGCTTCTATCTAATTTGAGGTGTTGTTCTATATATGCGGATTGCAACATAGAGAGTACGTGAACTGTCTCTACGTGTTGTGATGCCGTATATATAGGTCTGCATCTTGAGTTAGGTAGATGCAAATATTTTAAGGATGCAGACATCAAGAAGCGCAGCTTTTTATGCCCGCCCTTGATGTCTGTATACACTCAGTTTGCCAATTTTACTAACTCACGAAAGAGATTAGAAATGGCAATGAATACAAAACAAAGAAAAAGTAAAAGACAGCAGTTGATTGTGAGAGACGGTTCATGCTGCTGCTGGTGCAAAAAAACTTTAGCATCCACTGAACTGACGATTGAGCACATGAAACCCAAAAGCATGGGTGGAAAAAACGATCTTGAAAATCTGCGTCTTGCTTGTCGTCAATGTAATCGTGGTCGTGGCAATAACCCTGTTCCGCCGGGTTATTACCCTTCTTGGGAAGATATATTCTCAATTTTCCCTGTTCTATGTCAACAAAAGCGACAAAACTCATGACTCCCCGATCGCTGCAACTACCAAAATTCAAAAAAGCTTCTTTGCTACAACAGGCGTTGACCCATCGCTCGTATATCAATGAGAATCCAGCGCTGGAGGATAATGAGCGGCTGGAGTTTTTGGGCGATGCCGTGCTGAACTTTATCAGTGGAAACTTTTTATTTTGGCGTTATCCGAACCAAGCAGAGGGCAAGTTAACGATGTTGCGATCACAGCTAGTAGACCAAACCCAGTTAGCCAAATTTGCGATCGCGCTAGATTTGGGGAGTCAGATGCGATTGGGCAAGGGCGCAGACCGGGATGGCGGAAGGACGAATCCCAATTTATTAAGTAGTACTTTTGAGGCGATGATTGGTGCCTATTTCTTAGATTGCAACTCAGATGTTGCTAAAGTGCAGCAGTATGTGGAGCCATTTTTTGAGTCTGTGTGCGATCGCCAGACGGCGACAGCAGCGACCATCAACTTCAAAAGCCGATTCCAGGAATGGGCATTAGCAAACGGTAGCGAAAATCCTCAGTATGTGATTTTGTCAGAATCGGGACCAGACCACGACAAAAATTTTTGGGCAGAAGCTCAGGTGAGCGGCAAAGTTTATGGGCGGGGAATGGGGCACAAAAAGCAAGAAGCAGAAAAGAATGCTGCAAAAGAGGCATTAAAGAAATTAGGAATTCTGTGAATTGGGAAAGGAAGGAAAAAGATCTTTTCTTGCTTTCCCAATTCTCGATTGATTACTCGATTGCCAGAACGCCAAAGCTTCTGCCTACCCTTAACTTGCGCCCTGAATGGTCAAGACTGAGCAAGGCGCGTGATGCAGCACATAGTTACTGACGCTGCCGAGAAATAATTCTTTCAAGCCAGAGTGTCCTCGGCGACCTAGCATAATCAGGTCGGCGTTCCAGGTTTCAGCGAGTTTGCAAATCATATTTCCTGCATCTCCTGGGCTTTGAGTAAATTCAGCTTTCACCCCGGCATTTGCTGCCTGAGCGGTTAAGGCTTTAATGAATTCAAAATTGTCTCGCTCATAAATCTCCCATTGCTGGGCATAGTTTTTGATGGCTTCTTCTCTTAATGCCCCTTCATAAACACTGCCAGCACCCGGATAGAGGGGCACAGGATAGCTCTGATCGCTGGCAGATAAAACATGCAACAGCATCAATTCGCCATTGGATAGCTTTGCCAGGGCGATCGCCTCTTCCAGAATATGGTCATTGCTGCCAGTCGGGGTGATGGCAAGTAGAATTTTTTTGAACATAGAAATCTTCTGTATTAGAGTCTGAAATTTACTACTAACAAGATTAAAGAATAAATGTTCAAGGCTAACAACACATTAAGTTTTCTGGGAAAGCAATGCTTGACCAATCCAGCGATAGTCTTGCAAACTAATTTTGCCGTGGGGTGTAAATTGAATGCCTTCTGCTTCCAACAGCGATCGCTGCAAATAATCAGATCCATAGCGCTCTGGCGATTCGGAAATCTCACCTTTTGCATTGATCACTCGATGCCAGGGAATATCAGAATTTGGCGCAACCCGAAATAAGGCATAGCCTACCAGCCGCGCTCTTCCGGGCATATGGGCTAAATCTGCCACCTGTCCATAGGTTGCTACTTTTCCAACAGGAATTTGTCGGACGATCGCATAAATCGTTTCGTAAGCTGCCATTTCTTTAAAGCGATCGCAGCACTTCGCGCACCGCTTGCCCCACTGCTTGAAATCGGCTTTCGGGTAGGGCGATCAGTTGGGGCGGAAACACATAATACACATCGCCTTCATCGCTGACATCAAAGTTAGCATCAAACTCTTTCGCCCAACTGTCTAAATGGCGACGGGCAAGCATCGGTTCTAACCGAGCCGCCGCTGCAAAATCTAGCACGGTCAGCCGCCCTTGGCTAAGGCGCAATACCTGAAAGAAGCGATCGCGAATCGCGTAATGCTCTGCCTTAAAACCACTGTAGAGCAGCAAACCGCCGATTGCCATTGGAGCCAACCCAAAAAACACGAGCAGGGTTAATAGCACTGTCAGCAAAATGCCACCCGGATGAGCGATCGCCACTCCTAGCAGAATTCCGAGAGAAACCGTACCGCCGCTGACTAAGCTCAATCCACCAAGCAGTTTACCAACCTTGCCCCACATCTGACTCAACACTGCTACTCTCCTAGGCGATCGCGCTTATCTTCTCCAAAGTAGCGCGTCCTAGCTAAATTCGTGGCATCAAAAGGACAGTTTTTCACGTTTCCTCAAAACCCATCCTAAATAACCATTTCATCTGGAATGCTGGCACCTTTCAACACCACCACAATCCCGCTACGAATGAAAAACCCAAGATTTTCTCGTTCAGCTTCCTGCACATTGTCTTTATTCACAATTCGCACATTGCAGCCAATCCGAGCATTTTTATCAATAATGGCACGACGAATAATCGTGTCCTTGCCAATGCCCAAAGGCACATCCGCCGCAGAATAAATCATCGTGCCAGACTGACGCTCTGCTAAGGGTTGATAGTAATCAGCACCCATAATCATCGTGTCTTCAATCAGGCAACCCGATTCAATCCGGGTTCGCACCCCCACAACCGAATGATTAATCGAACATTCTTTCAAAATGCAACCCTCGGCAATCAGGGATTCTTTGATATTGCAATCTAGCAGTTTCGTCGGTGGCAGGTAGCGAGGACGAGTGTAGATGGGTGCTTTTTCATCATAGAAACTGAAGGGCGGCAAAGGCTGCTGGGTGAGCGCCATGTTCGCGTCATAAAAAGACTCGATGGTTCCAATGTCTTCCCAGTAGCCGTTAAATAAATACGCCTGAACGTTATGCTTCGTCGCCGCATCCGGAATGACTTCTTTACCAAAATCAGTTCGTTCGAGCGATTCTTTGAGAACCTTAATTAAGATTTCTTTCTTGAAAACATAAATCCCCATGGAGGCGATGTAAGGATTCTGCCTTGCATCTTCAGGGGTCAGTCCTAAAGCACTGGTATCCACCCGCATCTCAGTCAGCGCGTCGCCTTTGGGCTTTTCGCTAAAATCTATCACGCGCCCAGCACTATCAATTTTCATCAAACCAAAGTCAGAGGCGCGGCGCTCATCCATAGGCACAACTGAGATGGTGATGTCGGCGTTGGTTTCTTGGTGACGCTGCACAAACTTGCTGTAATCCATCCGATACAAATGGTCGCCGGATAGGATTAAGAACTCATCGACATTACATTCTTCAAAAAGAGAAAGATATTGCCGAACCGCGTCTGCTGTTCCTTGAAACCAGTTGGTGTTTTCAGGCGTTTGTTGGGCTGCGAGAACTTCAACAAACCCGTCATTAAAGCCAGTAAATGTATAGGAACGAGATAGGTGTCGATTGAGAGATGCGGAATTGAACTGGGTTAGAACGTAGATCTGATAAATTTCGGAGTTAATGCAGTTGCTCACTGGAATATCGATCAGTCGATATTTGCCTGCTAGAGGCACGGCTGGTTTTGCCCGCATTTTTGTTAATGGATAGAGACGGGTTCCTGCGCCGCCACCCAAGATAATTGCTAGTACTCGCTTCACAAAATAACCTCTCTGCCATTCCCTCACCACTAGTGTGATGCGGTATGGCTTCCTTGGCAAGGGTTAGATAATACAAGAATCGGCATTGCTGAATGTAAGTATGATTTCTGACTGTAGGGATAGGTCTTGTGCCATAGCTGTCAACTAAAAGAAGGAAGCCAGATGTCAAGCGCTAGTGCGTCATTTTTTCGCCCTCGCTGGGTGTGGGCTTTGAGCAAGCCAAAAGACTGCTGAAAGTGGACAAGATAGGGAATCTATTCGGTCGCGGCATCTCGTTGTTTCGCTTGAGCAAAATGATAAAGCGACCGAAACACCATTTCCATTGAGATGCGCTCTAGCAATTGCCTTAAAGCGACTGCGACTTCTGCGCACAAGTCATTGAGGACAGCATAAAAAACCAAGTGGCATAGAGTTGAATTTGCGCCCACTGCGTCCCCCGACCCAGAGATACGCTAACCCCAGCAGTCGTTTGGTCAATAAAAAGGCATCTTCGACCTGCCAACGACAGCGGTAGAGATCACACACTTGCCGGGCTGAAAGCTGGTGGGGGTCGAGAACATTCTTCCCCTGCCTCGCAAGCCGGGGCAGGGGGGAAGACAAAATGTCGAAATTCTTCTTTCCCGCGCTTTTAATGAGCTTTGGTCATTGTTGTCTGGGGACGCCAAATAGAGCTATTTTGACTTTAACCTCTGCTTGACTTCCTTGGATTTCCTTAAGTTGACAGCTATGGCACAAGACTTACCCTGCCCGAGATGAAGGGCAACCACAAGGGATTGCCCCTACGAATTTCATCCCCAGATTTAGCAATGTCCAAATAAACACTCCGTGAAGGTTTAGGCAAGCCATGAAGGTTTAGGCAAGGATCAAAGACATCAGATCTTCTGCCATTTCAAAGTTGGCAGTCACGCTTTGCACGTCGTCTAAATCCTCCAAGGCATCCATCAACTTTAGGACGCTGCTTGCCTGGTCAGGATCGGTGACCTCCAATGTGTTGTTGGGAATCCAACGTAGGTCTATTTGAGTGACCCGATAGCCACCCTCTTTCAAAGTTTGGCTGAGGGTTTCCAGGTTGACGGGGTCGGTGAAGGATTCAGCAAGAGTGCCCTCATCAGTTTCCACCAGTTCATAAGTGTCTGCGCCGCCTTCTAGAAAGACTTCTAGTAAAGCTTCTTCATTAATCTCGGTGGTCACCTCCGATCGCCGTCCTTTCCCCGTTTTCACTGAAGCCAACGACACTTCCACAAAGCCTTTTTGGTCAAACATCCAGCCGACGCAGCCCGTTTCTCCTAAGTTGCCACCGTTTTTACTAAACGCCACTCGCAGATCAGCCGCCGTCCGATTGCGGTTATCGGTGAGGGCTTCAATTAAAATGGCAACTCCCCCCGCGCCATAGCCTTCATAGCGAATGGCTTCTAGGGCAGCGTTGTCTCCCAGTTTGCCAGCACCTTTGGCGATCGCCCGATCAATGTTGTCGTTGGGAATTCCGGCGGCTTTGGCTTTGTCGATCGCGGTTCTGAGTTGAAAATTACCCGCCGGATCGGGAACGCCACTCCGAGCGGCAACAATAATTTCGCGAGAAATTTTAGTAAACACTTTGCCCTTCACGGCATCGACTCGCGCTTTTTGGCGTTTGATATTTGCCCATTTACTGTGTCCTGCCATAGCTCGATCGCAACCTAGCGCTTATTTCAACAATCATTTCAATTCATAGGATACCCAAAGATTCACGCCCTTGGCTGTAGATGAACCCGATAAGCATTTTGCGATCGCGGCTGTAGCTGATACTATCGCCACTGAGTAGGCTGCTGTTGATGGGAAAGGGCGCGAAGTCATGATGGCGATGGAAATTGGGACAGAAATTGGTAAGGTGGCGATCGACGAAGGGCTAGAAAGCTTTCTGCTAGTCGTGTGTGTGTCGCTAACAGTCGCAACGCTGCCCCGCATTTTTGGCTGGTTTCCCCGCATTCCTTATACGTTAATGCTGGTGATTGTGGGCTTAGGATTGGCGCTACTGGATGTGCGGTTGATTGACCTATCACCAGAACTGATTCTCTCGGTCTTTTTGCCACCGCTTCTGTTTGAAGCCGCTTGGAATTTGGAGTGGTCAAAGTTAAAGCAAGAGCTTACTCCCATTGTGCTGTATGCGTTGCTGGGCGTGGCAGTCTCGATCGCCGGAATCACCTGGGGATTGGTGCAATTGACCCACTTTCCGATAGAGGCGGCACTGCTGATTGGGGCATGTTTGTCGGCAACCGATCCGGTTTCGGTGGTGGCGCTATTTCGTGAGTTAGGCGTAGATAAGCAACTGTCAGCCGTGATGGAAGGCGAAAGCCTGTTCAATGACGGCATGGCGGTTGTGGCGTTTAGCGTTTTGGTGGGTCTGGCAATGGGGAATGCAGAGGTATCCGTTCAGCCGGTGCTGCTTCAGCTTGTGACAGTGTTGGGTGTAGGCGTGGGAATGGGATTGTTGATTGGATTCGCGATCTCTTACCTGACCCAACGGTTCGATTTACCGCTCGTGGAGCAGTCGTTAACGTTGGTTGCTGCCTATGGAGCCTATTTGCTAGCGGAACGGTTAGGCGGATCTGGAGTAATTGCAACAGTGACAACGGGGCTGGTTTTGGGCAATTTTGGCTCTCGGATTGGCATGAGTCCACGTACCCGCATTATCGTGTCGGAGTTTTGGGAGTTTATCTCTTTCTTTGTCAATTCAATTGTGTTTTTGCTGATTGGCGACCAGGTGCAGTTTTCAGAGTTGAGCAAAAATTGGCAGGCGATCGCGATTACCGTCCTTGCCATGCTGATTTCGCGGGCGCTGTTTATTTATGGCTTGGGCTTCCTCAGCAATCGTCTGGTCAACTCCCAACTCACGGTTGCAGAACAAACAGTGCTGTGGTGGGGCGGCTTGCGCGGCTCGGTGTCTATTGCCCTAGCCTTAAGTGTTCCAGCGATTTTGCCTATCCGCTCTGAGGTGATTGCAACGGTATTTGGGGCAGTGCTGTTTACCCTACTCGTGCAGGGCTTGTTGATTAAACCGCTGTTGGCGAAGTTGAACCTATTGGGCGATCAGCCAATTCGATCGCACTATTTGGAGGCGATCGCTCGTCAAACTGCACTCAATCGCGTTTTAGACCATTTACAAACAGTAAAAGCTTGCCCTAATATTGATCCCGAATTCTACGCCTACCAAACCAGCCTTGTGCAAGGAGAACTCGCCAGTTTGCAAACAGAACTGGATCAATTATTAAATGAACATCCAAATGTGCAACTCTTTGTTCAAGAGCAGCTACAGGAAGAACTGAGGGCGATCGAAGCCGATACTTACGCCGAATTTGTCCAATCGGGGCGATTAAATCGGGAACTTTCACCCATGCTACCAACTGTGATTGAGCCACCTATGTCCCGTTAAAAATTCGGTACAGCTACGGCGTTATAGCAGTACGAGGATATGGAAACCCTACTGAAAGAATTGGCTTCAACAGCTTTGTAGCGTTCTCTATGCCCACTCGTCGTCTTCAGCCGCAGTCAGCGATCGCTGCACCTTGGGAAAGCGGTAAAAGGTGTTTCCTTCCCCATCCACATCCGGCAAGATTGAGAACGCTTTTGCCTGAGTTTCTAAATAAAGTTTGGCGGGTTCTGCATCAACTCTGGCAGTGGCAGCGAGTTGAATCAGCGTAATTGCGCCACCATGGGTTTCTAGCAGATAGTAAAATGCATCTCGCAGTCGGCGTTCTTGCTGAATATTGCGCGCCAGCTTAATCAACGAAAAGCCAATCAGCCCAGCGACTCCAACTAATAGCGACCACTCCAGAGCTACCATACTCAGTGTTTTTAATCTGAAACAACTGTAGAAATCCTACTCCCTAAACCTACCCCGAATCTGACTTGGTATGGGGCGATCGCGGTAAGGGTTTAGCATTCGGAACGTAATTCTTGGATGAACTGCAAAGATTATTGCCCAAATGCCAAACCCCTACTCGATTTTATTTAATTAATTTTCATTACTACCCATCTTCACCGAGGGAGGCACCGTAATAAATAATCGCCAGAAACCGAATCGGCAAGGCAATCAGCGTTTCAGGTCCGTGGGGAACATCGCCGCGAAATGTGAGTGAGTCTCCCGGCTCTAATACATAGGTGGATTGCCCGTGCCGATATTCCAACATGCCTTCTAGCATGTGGATGAACTCGATGCCCGAATGCTCAAAGGTCGGAAACACTTCAGACGCATCATTCATGCTGATCAAAAACGGTTCAAATAGTTTCGTAGGTCCTTGATCATAGGCAAGTAAGTGATAGGTGTGCCCCCGTTTGGTGCCACGCCGCACGACTTCCATGCCTTCGCCCTGCTTCACCCATTGCGCCCCGCCTTGAGGAGAATTGTAATGGCGAAACAGGGTTGCCATGGACACGCCTAAAGCATTGGCGATTTTAACCAACGTTTCCAGGCTGGTTGCCGTTTGAGCATTTTCAATTTTGGATAACATTCCACGGGAAATCCCCGTTTGTTCGGCAATTTCGGCGATCGTCAGGTGATGTTTTTTTCGCAAGTCGCGAATCGTGTTGCCCAAATAGCGACCGAGTTGATGGTCGTCGGCAAGATCAGCAGGGTCTGAGGCAGCAGTCATGAGTCTTGGTGCAGGGGAGTGATTTGATTATCGCCAATTCCGAAGCGCGATCGCTGGCTAAATGGGCACTCAAAACCCTGAATGGTGCCTAGTGCGCTTTCCCAACATTAGACAATTACTAGGTCACGAGCCTGAGTAAAGTAGACATTTTGTTCAGTCCGCAGGCGATCGCACAAGCGATTTTCTGGTAGTTCCACGTCGTTATAGGTGAGGATTTGATCCTTGGCGACGGATCGTTTCAGGCGACACCCTTCTGCTAAGCCGATGGGAAACAAATTTTGCGCTTGGGTAATCTGAGCCGTTTCGCACTGCCCATAGGTCATATAGCCGCCAATGCAGTCGATCGTTTCACCCACTTTAAGATCAGTTTTTGCCGTCGCCACTACCTCCACTCTGGGCGCACCCAAGGGAGCCAGCACCGCATCTTTAAATAGCACAACCCGCGCCACCGACAGCGGCACTTCAAAATGACAAAGGTGATAGGGCGTGTAAAAGCTGTAGAGCGGACCTTCACCTAATTTGTAATAGTTGAGATAGTGGCAGTGTTTCGGGTCGTCTTGGGTGGCGAAGACAAACACACCGGGACCCGGCTTTGCGCCCACCACATAATCCACAATGCCGCCCAAAGCTTTGAGGTGATCGACATCGTATAGGTGAGTCATCTGATCCACATGATCTGTGAAATCGTAGCCCAACATGCCTCGTTTAGCGATCGTCATTCCAGTGGCGTTGGCGACGATCGCCTGCTCAAAGGAAATTTTGGTGCCATCGGCAAAACTGGTGACCATGTGGGGTTTTTGTCCCCATTTTTTGGCGAATCCTGCCTGGGTGGTCGGGTTGCGATAGGCATCTTGTAAGCCTTTGATGTTGCCGCAGAGTAACGGAGTCATGCCGATGCTTTTGACATAGCGATAGAGATTCATCTCCACACCGGGCTGATCGCCATCGCAGCCAGACAGAATCACGCCAGCTTTGTCGGCATAGGTTTTCAAAATCGCGCCGATGGTGCCATCCAGTTCCGCATTCATCAATACAATATGTTTGCCGTGGGCGATCGCCTCCAGGACGACCTTCGCCGCAAACTCGATCGTGCCCGTTACTTCAATCAGCGCGTCAATGCCGTCTGCCTGACACAGCAACATCGCATCTTCAGTAATGGCGCAGGTTCCCTGGGCGATCGCGTCCTCCAACTCTGCCACTGTTTTTACTTCTCGCACCGTTTCAACGCCAGCTTCATCATAGGAGCGTTTGGCATTGCTCAACTGCCGACTCGCCACCGCTACCAACTCCATGCCCGGAACCGAGTTAATGATTTGGTTGGCAATGCCCCAGCCCATAAATCCCGATCCAACCATGCCGACTTTGACCGGATTTCCCGCTTCAGCCCGCGCTTTCAGGGCAGTATCAACAATAATCATGATGGAACTCCAATCGCGATAGGTTCGTATGATGTCCAGGAAGCATCTTTTTCAGAGATATTTGTGATCGGCAAGCGCCACTCAATCCCAAACGCAGGATCGTTGTATCGCGCTCCCCGCTCACAGTTAGGCGTATAAAATTCGCTGACGGCATACATCACTTCAGTATCATCCGTCAGAGTTTGATAGCCGTGGGCAAACAGTTCTGGCACATAGAGCGATCGCCCATTTTCAGGAGTCAGTTCCACGCCCACATGCTGAAGATAGCTGGGAGAGTCGGGACGCAGATCAACGATGACATCATAAATCGCGCCCCGAATGCAGCGCACGAGTTTCGTTTCGGCGGCGGGTGGAATCTGATAATGCATTCCCCGCAGCGTCCCTTTTTGATGATTAAACGAAAGATTGCATTGGACAACAGCGGGTTTCAAGCCGTGCCGCTCAAACTCGTTGCCGCAAAACATCCGGGCGAAATAACCGCGATCATCCGATTTGCGATCGAGATCAATGATAAATGCCCCGTTTAATCCGGTTTCAGTGAAGATCATAGATACTCCAAATCATGCATGATTAGGGTGAGCTAAAGAGGCTGGAGGCTTTGGGGAAATGGCTGTTTCATCTAGCTGCAAGGCTTGATAGCGAATTATTTGCGCTTCCACGACTTTTGCCATGTCTTGCTGATGACCATACGCCTGATAAAATTCCACAATCCATTCCAGGGTAGTGTTTAAGGATAGGCGAGGATACCAGCCCAATCGCGCTTTTGCCTTCGAGCAATCAAGTTTTAAGTAATTTGCCTCATGGGGATGATCGCCTGCATCCACGGTCCAGGTTGCGCCCTCGCCCCATCGCTGAGTCAAATAGTCCACAATCCAGGAGACGGGTTTAACATCCTCATCATTGGGTCCAAAGTTCCAGCCTTCTGCATAGGTGGCTCCATCTTGCCAGAGGCGCTCTGCCAAAAGCATATAGCCGCTCAAAGGTTCCAAAACATGCTGCCAGGGACGAGTTGCGTGAGGATTGCGAATCTGCACGGGTTGCCGCGCCTGAATTGCCCGCATGATGTCAGGAATTAGGCGATCGCTTGCCCAATCACCACCGCCAATCACATTACCTGCACGAACACTGGCGATTCCCGTAGGGATCGTTTCACGAATCGCCGCAGGCTGAGCAAGATCCTGTTGCGTTGTAAAGAAGGATGAGCGATAGGCTTCTGTAACCAATTCTGCACAACCCTTGCTGCTGGAATAGGGATCTCGTCCGCCCATCGGTTCATTCTCCCGATAACCCCACACCCATTCTCGGTTCTCGTAGCACTTATCGGTGGTGATCACTACGACAACGCGCACACTTGAACTATGACGGACTGCTTCCAACAGATTCACCGTTCCCATCACGTTTGTGGCATAGGTTTCCACTGGATTTTGGTAGGAGTATCGCACCAAGGGTTGTGCTGCCATGTGAAATACAATGTCGGGCTGGTGGTCTAGCATCACCGCCTGCAACTCTGTCAGATCTCTAATGTCGCCCATGATGCTAGTGATTTCCTGCTCAATTTTGGCGACTTCAAACAGGCTAGGTTGAGTCGGGGCGGGAAGCGAGTAGCCAATTACACTGGCACCCAAGCGTTGCAGCCACAGAGAAAGCCAACTCCCTTTAAAACCAGTGTGTCCGGTAATCAAAACTTTCTTATTAGACCAAAATTCCATTGACATCACCAAACTTTCCAGGGGGCTTTGCCGCTTTGCCAGTAGCGTTCTAGGTCGTTTCTGTCTTTTAGGGTATCCATAGGTTGCCAAAAACCATGGTGTCGAAAGGCGGAAACTTGCCCCAAGTGCGCTAGTTTTTGGAGGGGTTCTTGTTCCCAAGTGGTGAAATCGTCGGCGATGTAGTCAATGACGGCAGGTTCTAGAACAAAGTAGCCGCCGTTGATGTAAGCACCATCGCCATCGGGCTTTTCGTGAAAGGTGTTGATTTTGGTTTGCTCATGACTGAGGGCGATCGCGCCAAATCGCCCTGGAGGTTGCACGGCGGTGAGAGTGGCGAGGGTTCCTTGCTGCTGATGAAATTCAATCAGTTTCGTAATGTTGACATCGCTTACTCCATCTCCATAGGTAAAGCAGAATGTTTCATTGCCAATGTGTTCACGAACTCGCTTCAACCGCCCACCTGTTAGGGTATCTTCTCCCGTGTCTACCAGAGTGACTCTCCAAGGTTCTGCTTTGCCCGCGTGAATATTCATCTGGTTGAAGCGCATGTCAAAGGTGACATCAGACATCCGCAGAAAGTAGTTGGCAAAATATTCTTTGATCATGTAGCCCTTGTATCCACAGCAAATGACAAAATCATTTACACCGTGGGAAGAATAAATCTTCAGAATATGCCAGAGGATCGGCTGCCCTCCCACTTCTACCATGGGCTTAGGTTTAATTGAGGTTTCTTCACTCAACCGCGTACCCAGCCCGCCCGCAAGAATGATTGCTTTCATGAGTTTACAAGTCTTAACAAGACTGCAACGACTTTTACACTACGTCTCAATCTCAAAGGTTCTTTAAGTCAATTTATGTTAAGTCAATTGATGAAGCAATGATGAACTAAAAGACATACTTGTAAAGAAATAAGGAAGTGACTGTCTATAGTCTGCCCTTCTCTCTGAGCTTCTAACTTTTAGAAATACTAATTTTCTAACTAGAGTACTCTGTCATGGAGTTTATGTCCCAATAGCCCCGATCGCTCTGGGTGAAAGATCGCTCTGGGTGAAAAAGGACTATTTTACTCTTCAAATGGGTTTAAGAATCGAGGGGGCGGCAGTTCTCGTTCTTGATTGGTAAGTTCAGAGGGGGGGCGATCGCTGCTCCAACCCCACCAAACTGTTTCACAATTACACTGATAAAATTCTTGCCACTTGCGGCGATGGTCTTCAGTAAAAACGGGCGATCGGCGATTGATCCAAACCTGATTTGCTGATTTGCTGCTGGCATGACAATTAGGACACTGAAATGTTGCGGCGTGAACCGCTAACTGAGTCCATTCAGGCGGGATTAGCTCAAACGCTTCCATGAAAATTAGTTCAAA
This sequence comes from Sivoneniella epilithica UHCC 1019, assembly GCF_040830845.1. Classification (NCBI taxonomy): domain Bacteria; kingdom Bacillati; phylum Cyanobacteriota; class Cyanophyceae; order Leptolyngbyales; family Leptolyngbyaceae; genus Sivoneniella; species Sivoneniella epilithica. The sequence goes on along the minus strand of NZ_JBFPDP010000004.1, from coordinate 83,450 downwards.
ACTCTACAGGATTCTTTCGCTCATTATTAACCTTTTAGAGCGAGGCATGGCAAGAAAATAAGCAATTGAGCGGTGAAATAGGGTGTGGGTTGAAGGATATTTAAGTCTAAAGCTTTGACTCGTTTTGTAACATTCGACTGAATGTCGTAATTGCATCTGTGCTGAGTTGGGAATTTTTGAGTATTGTCTTAGTGATGTTTGGATATCTATCGCAAGAGTGATTTTTTATCTTTTGTGACAGTCAATTTTCCAAGCATGACATCAAGCCTTCATTCACAGCCGCGATCGCGCCTTACACTCGCTGCAAAACCGCTGTTGATCGTCCATCGTTTCCCTCATCGAGCGCTGAGCCTATGTCTATTCTTAACCTTGTTTCGTTTCTGGGCATTTTTGGACTCTGCTTCATCGCCTGGTTGTTTTCAGAAAATCGCCGTCCGCGCTACTTTCCCACGCGGGTTGTGGTGACAGGTATTCTGTTGCAGCTTGCTTTGGGCGCAGCGGTTTTTTGGTTTCCGCCAACGCGGGATGCTTTGAAGGCATTTAGCGATTTGCTCAATGTGGTGTTTGATGCGGCGGATGCTGGGGCGAGATTTGTGTTTGGGCAGAATATTGTGCCCAAGCCCGATAAGCCACCTGATGTCAACTTGGGCTATATCTTTGCGTTTCGCGCGCTGCCCACAGTGATTTTCTTCTCTGGTCTAATGGCGCTGCTTTACAACATTGGCGTGATTCAGGTGATCACGAATGTCTTCGCGAAGCTTTTCTACTCCACCATGCGACTAAGTGGTGCCGAAGCGTTGAGCGGTGCTGCGAATATTTTTGTGGGAATTGAGGCTGCGATCGTGGTTAAGCCGTTTCTTGCCAAGATGACCCGCAGTGAACTGTGTGCGATTCTTTCCTGCTGTTTTGGGACGGCGGCTTCGTCTACTTTGGCAATTTACGTCAGTTTTCTTAAACCCGTTTTCCCGAATATTTTAGGACATTTAGTCTCTGCGTCGATCATGGCGATTCCTGCTTGTTTTGTCCTGTCTAAAATTTTGGTGCCGGAAACAGAGGTGCCGCTGACGTTGGGTGGTATCCCAAAAGAACCGAAAGCCTCCAAGCTGCGATTCCGCAAAGCGGATCTCTCACGGGAATCGCCCACCAGCAAACGGCAACTGCTAGAGGATGCTAGTCGTACCCCGGTTTCAGAAGTGCCCGTTACCGCTGAAGATGAAGAAATTGCTCGGCTTCTGCGCGGCGAACAGCCTTTGAATCAAACCAAAAGCGAAAACTCAGACGATTTTTCTGAAAATATTCCTCAAGAAACCGTCGGCGGAGAACCGATCGAGCGCGTTAGTCCCCTGGATGCAGCCATTATTGGGGCGTTGGATGGGGTGAAAATGGCAGTGTCGATCGCCGCTGTGCTGATCTTGATTTTGGGCTTAGTCTACTTGTTTAATCAAATCTTTCTTTGGCTGGCGACGTTGCCAAGTCCGATTGGGGATGTGTTTAAGGTCGTGACTCTGGCAAACATCCTCGGCTTTCTGTTTCTCCCATTCACTTTTCTCACGGGGGTTTCCCTCGACTGGAATGAACTCTGGCTGTCGTCGGTGATTATTGGGCGACGCTTGCTCGAAACCGCGATTCCGCCCTATCAAGCGTTGGCAGCCGCAGCCGCCGATGGTTCCTTGAGCGATCGCGCGGTGCTAATCGTCAGCTACGCCCTATCTGGCTTTGCCCACCTTGCCTCAGTGGGGATTTTTGTCGGCGGTACGATCGCCCTGATTCCGTCTCGCCGCAAAGATATCTCTGAACTGGGTTGGAAAGCCCTATTTGTCGGCACCCTGGCAACCCTGATGATTGCCGCTGTTTCCGGGGTTTACTATGTTCCTGGAAACGCCAGCATTTTAGGCGAGAAGCAGGCTCCCGCGCCTGTTGTCAGTCCAACCACGCCGCCACCGCCTGCGCCAACCTCCGCGCCTGCGATCGCGCCTAAAGGACCTGCTGCCAAATAAAGCCACGGTCTATACACAAATCTTGAAACCCAACAGCAATCCGTTGGTGAAGGTCAAAATCCCTGCTTTAAAGACGTTGGGGGATGCCCCCAAACCCCCATTGAGGGACAATTGTTTCCCTCAAACTCCCTCCAAACTAGAGTTCTACCGATTGAATAAGCAACAGTCGCACTAAGTTCTTGCTGCTCTACCCCAGAACTCTAATGCGGGGGGTTTGGGGGAGTGAGTCCCCCAAGCGGCGGGGGCACGGGGGGAAGTCCCCCGGCACAGGTTCTCAACGCAGTCCCTTTACACTGCCACACTCAGCAGTTTCGCGATCGCGGGTAAAATATCGACCAGCGCCTTCACGATCGTGGCAGTTTCCGGCAAACTCGGAATCGGTGCCTTCAAAATCTTCACCGCCTTCCGCCAAATCCCTTCCTTTTCAGGATTCTGAGGATTTTGACCCAGTTCTGCTACCACCTGCACCTGTTCCAGCGCATCTTTTTTGTCTTCTGTGGAAAGCTCTTTGGTAGCTTCAATCGCTGCTTGCAGTTGGGTCAGCAGTTCCTTGATGCCGGGTTGGGCTGGGTCAGGGGAACTGGGCAACTGGTTGATCGTGTTCGTCACCGCGCCGCTAATTTCACCCAGATTGACTGTTGATCCGGTGACGTTGCCGCCAATATTCACAGTTTGGCTGCGGTCTGTACGGTCATTCATCGCGTTTCCTCCCACAAGTTGGTTAAAAAATTGAGCTTTTTGTGCCAAAGCTACTTCCTTCAAATCCGCCGCCCGAAGCTGATGTAAATCTTCAACTTTCGCCTCTAGACGGCGCACTTGTTCATAGGCGGCTTGCAGGCTGCGAGACACTGCCGCTTTGTCGGTGGTTTCAGAGACTTCCAGGGTAACCAGGGCATCCTTGCCTTTGCGCTCTACTGCCTGAATCGAGTCATAGGTAATGTCGGGATGCTCGTTCATCAACTGCTGAAACGCCTCGGCAAAACCGGCGCGGTTCATGCCATCGCGCAGCAACACCTGCACCACGTTGATCATTTTGGTGTAGAGCTTGGCAAAGTCGCCCGATGCAAATAGTTGATCGGGGTCGTGGGGACGGCGTTCGCGGCTACCGAGCGGGTTGGGTTGCTCCAGCAAGAAGACATACTGGCAATCCACGCTGTCTAGTTTCGTGGTGTGGTCAATGTTCCAACTTTCCAGGCAGGCTCCGGTGAGGCTGGCGTGGGTGAAGTCGGTGCCAATTGCCAGCACTTCGCGCAGGTTGGCATGGTGCAGGTCAGCGCGGTGCAGCGTAGCGTTGCTCAGGTCTGCCCAAGTTAGGTTTGCTCCCTTCAGATCCACGCCATCCAAATTGGCACCGCGCAGGTTGGCTTCCACATAGTCCTTTGAGTTGCCATGCCCATCGCGGCTGACGAGGAGTTGACGCACGGCAGCGTTTGCCAAAATTGAATCGCCAACTCTGGCTTTGTCGAGGTTTTTAGCATCCTGCCAGCAGACATGGGTGAGCGTGGTTTGCTTTTGCTGACTGGCATGAAAGCGGGTGCTTTTGAGGTTAGCACCGACAAAGCTTGCGCCCGTCAAATCAGCACCACGAAAGGAAGTGCCGCCAATCGCCGCAAACGCAATGCCCAAACTCCGCAATAGGGCAAATTTTTCGTTGCCTTTGCGCGCTTGCCGACTGCAATACACGCCCAGCAAGAGACTGGCGCCAGCGACAGCGACAGCGCCAGCGACAGCGCCAGCGACAGCGACAGCGCCAGCGCCAGCGACAGCGCCAGCGACAGCGCCAGCGACAGCGACAGCGACAGCGACAGCGACAGCGACAGCGCCAGCGCCAGCGACAGCGCCAGCGACAGCGCCAGCGACAGCGCCAGCGCCAGCGACAGCGCCAGCGACAGCGACAGCGACAGCGACAGCGCCAGCGCCAGCGACAGCTAAGCTGATTGTCGCTGCCGCTTTAGTGGTGAATCCTTGACGCGCGATCGCCCAAAAACTAGCAGCGATCGTAATCAGGTAAGACAGTGTAACCGCTACATCTATGGTGAAGTAATTCCAGTCGTATTTAGGTTCCCATACTTTGGGAAAGTAGTAGGCGATGTACCAACCAAAGTATCCCTGCAATACTCCAGAGAGTGCCGCTAGCAGCAACACCAACAGCAGTTGCACGATAATCCAGCGCTTTTGCACTCCGCAGGTTGCTCTGGTGAAGGTTGTCCCAGTCAGAATGGCATCGGTAAAGTTAGTGCTACGAAGGTCGGCATCCGTGAAGTCTGCCCCCGCCAGGGTTTGCCCCTTAAAGGATTGCCCCCGCAAATCGGCGCGGCGAAAGTCTCGCTCTCCTTTGGCATAGCGCTGTAATACTTCGCTGGCTTTCATGGGGTGGGGCATTCAGGGATTCAATGATCCAAAACTATTTCTTTATATCCGCAGAATACCCGACCTTCAGCTAAAACTAGTGTTGTTTCAGAAAATTTCAGAAAACGGGCGAGTTTCACTAGAAAATCTACGGGTCAACCGCGAGCTATGGTCATAGACCTTTACAGTTATGGCTGAGTGAGTAGGGGTTGGAGACGTTGAAAAACTTTAGGGAGATTTACATCAATGATCTCTCTGAGAACGTCAAGATCGATTTCATCATAGTTGTGAACGATAACGTCACGCAGTCCTGCCATCTTCTTCCAAGGAATTTCTGGATGACTGTCTCGGAACTCATTAGATAGTCGTTTCGTTGCTTCACCAATAATTGTCAATCTACGAATTACAGCATCTTGATCTTTCAAGTTGTTTTCAAACTGATTCCAGTTGGCGACTTGAACATACTCAAAAATCGGCATTGCTGAATGCAGACATGATTTTTATTGGTAGGGGTAGCGCCTTGTGCCTACCCTTGCTGGGATAAGGGCAACCACAAGGGATTGCCCCTACAAATTTCATATCTAGATTCAGCAACGCCCAAAAATCAGGCTGATAGAATCAGCAATATCAATGAGTGATTGCTGATCTCTTTGCATAGATGACCTGTGCGGATTCCAGAATCGTTTTACGCCGCAGCCAATTACGACTGTTTTGAATCGCTTTCTTGCTAATGAAATCTACTTTTCGAGCCAACAAATTCTCTAATTCTTCTTTCATATCAAAAGTTTCAAACCCATAAGTTGCCTTTGGCAGAGGGAGATAAAGTATGTCAACGTCACTTGGATTTTCTCCATCTGTCCTAAAGTCATCCCTCAACGTTGAGCCAAAAATAGCAAGCTCGGCAATTTGCCACTTTTCACAAAATGCAGCAATTTTCTCCGGCGTTGTGTTGAGCCGTTGATAAATCTCTTGGGTCGGCGATCGCATCTGCCGATGAAGATTGTTGGGTTCGTAGGTGGGTTGGGGCATGGGACGGCTCTAAGGGCGATCGCTGCACTTTATTATAGCGATCGCGCCCTTTTACCAAACCGTTTCTACATGGGGGTAGCTCAAAATCTTGCTATCGCAGGTCACAAATGGAATGCTATAGCGCTGTGCGATCGCGATCAAAATACGATCCGCCAAAATCATGACCCTAATGCGTCCCATAAATCCGTCATTGGGTCATCAAAATCTTCTGCAATCACTAAGGGTAAGCCCCGCAGCGGATAATGCTGCTGCGACCCTGGATTGCTCACCTCAGACGAGTGAATCGGCACTGAGGAATTAGATTGACGCATCTGGGTCAGCCTTAACAAAGTCAACAACGCTTGCAGCACCTCATCCGGTGCCTGCTCAATTTCGCGGATCAATTCCTCACGAATGGTCATAGTCAAGTGCTTTCCAACGAGAAGGGGACTGATTTCAGTGTACTGGGCTGATTAGGTTCGCGATCGCGCCCTTCATCCCGTGTAACAGAGTTGGAAATTGCCCTGCGATAAATCTTGCGTGAGCGATCGCCGAGTTATAAGCGCGTGGTATTCTGGCGTTCTAATTAATTTCATCGTCGGCTGTATCCATGCTTCAGTTCCAGCGATTCAAAGAAATTTGGGCAAAACGCTATTCAGAAATACAGCTAGAAATAAAGCCAGTACTGGGGTTTGCAGCATTTTTCTTTGTGGTAATGCTGCTGTTGGCACTGCATCGCCACCTGACTTTGTACGCCTCTTACGATCAGGGCATTTTTAACCAGCTTTTTTGGAATGGGCTTCACGGAAATTTTTTTCAAAGTTCCTTGTCGTCAGTCTTGTCGGGAGCCGTAGTCATCGATCGCCAGGTGCCCACTGTGTCCTATCACCGATTAGGGCAGCACTTCGACCCGATCTTGCTGCTGTGGCTGCCAATTTATGCAATATTTCCCCATGCCGCCACCTTGGTTGTCATTCAAGTAGCGCAGGTGGCAGCAGCGGGATTAGTCCTATACGCCCTAGCACGACAGTATTTGCAGCCTAGACTCGCCCAATGGATCACCGCTAGTTACTACACCTCCGTTGCCGTGATTGGACCGACCTTTTCCAACTTTCACGACCTGAGCCAAATTCCGCTGCTGCTATTTACCCTGTTTTTAGCGTTGGAAAAACGCTGGTGGTGGCTCTTTTGGCTGATGGCAGGCTTAACCCTACTCGTGCGAGAAGATACCGGAATTTTGCTGTTTGGCATTGGGCTATATCTAGCGCTGAGTCGGCGATTTCCTGTCGTGGGAGTTGCTCTATGCAGCGTGGGCTTTGCCTATGTGATGACAGCCACCAATATTTTTATGCCCATGTTTTCTAGAGACATTTCCCAGCGCTTCATGGTCGAGCGATTTGGGCATTTTGCCAGCGGGAATGAAGCCTCCACTTTCGAGATTTTGGGCGGCATTCTCAGCAATCCCCTCCGGCTAATCACCCATGTCTTCTCATCGCTGGATGTGAAAGTCTCCTACATGGTCGCGCAAACCCTGTCCCTTGCCTTCGTACCCTTAATCTCACCCAGCGCGTGGATCATGATTAGCGCTCCCTTAGCACAACTGCTGTTACAAGGGGGAGATTCGCGGTTCTCGGTGTATATTCGCTACGCGATCACGTTGGTGCCGGGTCTATTTTATGGGGCGATTTTGTGGTGGTCAGTCCATCCCCAGGTTTTTAGACCCCAGTTCAAAAAGATTTGGCTGGGGTTGATCATGCTGTCGCTTTTGGTCGTGCTGTTGAAAAGTCCCCACCGCGTGTTTTATTTTGCAATTCCAGACTCGTTTCAACCCTGGGTGCATGTGCCCCTGACTCGGCAATGGAGCCATGCGGCAGCCGCGCGATCGCTGCTAGCGCAAGTGCCCCCCAATGCCAGCGTTTCTGCCACGACCTACTTGGTGCCGCCATTGTCTGGTCGTCGAGCCGCCTTGCGAATGCCCTTTTTGCAGTTTCGCAACGATCAAAATCAAGTGGAAAACGTGGAGTATATTGTGGCGGATTTCTGGCAATTGCAGCAATATCAGCCTGCGTTTGGGCAAGAGCGCGGCTACATGGAAATTTTGCCAGCGAAGATTGACAATTTACTAGCGCAAAATCAGTATGGCATTCAAGCGTTTCAGGATGGCATTGTGTTGATGCAGCGCAGCAAACCCTCGCAGCCAGAAGCCCTCGCTCAGTGGAAGGCAATTCGCCCTACTTACTTGCCAACGCCTAAATCCAACTGATGGAGCGATCGCCCTGACACCCGACACTCGCTTCCCGACATTCGACATTCGACACCCGACACCCGACATGGCGCATCTTACCTCTCTCAAAAAATCGTTCTCTAACTGGAACCACTCAGCCCCAAATTATCAAACAGAGATCCGATGGCTGCTGATTCTAACCGCCGCTTTTTGCAGCTTCCTGCTGATTTTTTCGCTCCATCGGTATTACACCTTTTATGCATCCTATGATCACGGGCTATTCAATCAAATTTTTTGGAACAACCTGCATGGACGCTGGTTTCAAAGCTCCCTCACAGGCGAACATACAGCGGCAGCCGTGTTTCAAAACGAAATTCCGCCCATTAACTTCAATCATTTAGGACAACATTTCGTTCCCAATTTTTTGCTGTGGCTGCCCATCTATGCTCTGTTTCCGTCGCCCGTCACCCTGATCGTCTTGCAAATTGGCTTGATGGCAGCAGGGGGCATGGTGCTATATGCCCTAGCTCGGCACTATTTGGAACCGACTCTATCGTTGCTGATTACGGCGGGCTACTTTGGGGCACATGCCGTCATAGGTCCAACGTTTGCCAACTTTTATGAACACTGCCAGATTCCGCTATTTGTGTTTAGCGCATTGCTGGCAATGGAAAAGCAGCGCTGGTGGCTCTTTTGGCTAATGGTTGCGTTCACCTTGGGCATTCGGGAAGATACCGGAATTATTTTATTTGGGATTGGATTGTACTTGGTGTTGAGCCGCCGCCACCCCTGGGTCGGAGTGGCGCTTTGCGGCATTAGTTTTGTCTATGTGGCACTGATTACTAGCGTGGTGTCCCTCCACTTCTCAGGCAATACTCCACCCCCGTATATGGGAGGGCGCTTTGGTCAGTATGTGCCAGGGGTGGAGTCGCCCACGACGCTACAAGTGCTGTGGGGAATGTTGACCCATCCGTTGGAGGTGCTAAAAAGTTTGCTGACCCCCTTCGATCGCAGACTGCTCTATCTTTTGGGTCATTGGCTACCGTTGGTATTCGTGCCTGCTTTGTCACCAGCAAGCTGGGTGATTGCCGGAGTGCCGTTGTTGACGTTGCTGATGCAATCGGGCATGTCTGCCTTGGTAATTACCCTGCGATATTCGGTGGCGATCGTGCCAGGAATGTTTTATGGGGCAATTTTATGGTGGGCATCTCAATCGCAGCGTCCAATTTCTAAGCCGATGATGCAGCGATCTCTGTGGCAAACCCTTCGCTTTACCTATCGTACTCGCCAGTTGACCCCCACTTTTCGCCGCTTTTGGGTCGTTTGTATTAGCCTGTCGATCATCTCAGCAACTCTTTCTAACCCAAATCAAGCCTTTTATTTTTTATTGCCCGAATCCTTTCATCCTTGGTTACATATCTCCCTGCCCCGACAGTGGGAACATAGCCAAGTGTTGCGCGACATGATCCAAGTAATTCCTGCGGATGCCAGCGTCGCCGCTACGACTCACCTGATCCCCCCCCTTTCCAGCCGACGCGAAATTGCTCGATTTCCAAACCTCCAGCTACAAGACGAGCAAGGGCAGGTAAAAACGATGGAGTATGCTGTGGCAGATCTGTGGCGGATCAATCAATATCAACCTCTGTTTAAGTCGGAACACCAGCGCTTAAGCCTGATGATCGCCCGGATGGATGAAGTCCTAACCCAGAAAACCTATGGATTGCTGCAACTGAAGGATGGAGTCGTGTTGTTGCAGAAGGGGGTGCCCTCACAACCAGAGCCTCTCGCAGCGTGGGCATCTTTGCGACTAGAGTTACTCGCGTCTTTAGAAACAACAACCCTTAAACGACGCAGAGCATCGCAGCAGTGAAGTCAAATTTACTGGAGACACGTTTTTTGAAGGTAGGTCTAAATCTGGCGTTGCTGAATCGAGATATGAAATTCGTAGGGACAATCCCTTGTGGTTGCCCTTCATCTCCGTCAGGGTAGGCACAAGACCTACCCCTACAGTCAAAAATCATGCTTCTATTCAGCAACGCCCTAAATCTTTCCATCTGGATATTCCTAATAATTCATCCATGAATCCGACTTATCTTCTGGGGCGATATAATAATTTTTTCACGCCGCGTACTGCCCCATTACTCGCAGCAGCTTTTGCAGATTCCCGTATCGGTCACGCCGCTGATTCGGTTTTCCCTGTTTTGGTTGAGCTTCAAAAATCTGCCGCTGCCGCTTTATCAACTGGCAAGTTTGCTGACTTTGCGATGCGATCGCTATTTGAGCTTATACTTTCACCCGTGGGAGTTTACCGATCTTGCAGCCTATGGGCTACCAAGTTACGTGAAACGCCACTCTGGAAAATCAATGCTTTGGCGTTTAGAACGCTACCTAATCTGGCTGCATTCTCAGGCAGAGTTTATTACCTACGCTGATTTCAGGCAGTTTGTTCACCCAAAATCCTCATGTCTGGGCTAAATTTTTTATCATTTATTGGAATTTTCGCGCTTTGCGGCATTGCATGGCTCACGTCAGAGAATCGCCGCATCGTTCCCTGGCGGACTATCTTTTGGGGAATTGGACTTCAACTCGTTTTAGGGTTGCTAGTCTTTTTAGTTCCCGCCACGCGCAGTTTGATGGAATTGCTGAGTGATGGCGTAAATTCCATTCTGCAAGCGACGGAAGCAGGTTCACGCTTTATCTTTGGCTCATTATTGGTGCCTGATCTGACCGGCGCTCCGACCAGTCCGCTGCTGGCAGGTCGGTGGATTGCCCGTGCCGTTACGCCGCCCTATGTACCTGTTCCGGGCGATCGCCTCCTGTCCAACGGCTCCAGCGGCGATTTTATTAGCTTGGGATATATCTTCGCGTTTCGGGCATTGCCCAGCGTCATCTTCTTTTCAGCGTTAATGGCGCTACTGTATACCCTGGGCTTGATTCAGCCTTTAGTCAACGGGTTTGCCCGGATTTTTCGCCGCACGATGAACCTCAGCGGTGCCGAAGCTCTCAGCGGCGCTAGCAATATTTTTGTGGGCATTGAAGCGACTATTTTGGTGCGTCCCTATCTAGCGCGCATGACTCGCAGCGAACTCTGTGCCATTTTGACCTCCTGTTTTGGCAGCATTGCTTCTACTGTTTTGGCGCTGTATGTCGGCTTTTTGCAGCCAGTCTTTCCAAACATTACCGGGCATCTAATTTCAGCCTCGATCATGGCAATTCCTGCCTGTTTCGTTATTTCTAAAATTGTGGTGCCGGAAAGGGAGGTGCCAGAAACGATGGGAAAATCGTTACAAGAACGCTCTCACCAACCTGAAACGACGGCAGAAGACTTAAGATCCGCGATCGCATTGGAAAATGATGACGAGAGCAATTTGTTGGAGGATCAGATCGCGATCAATCAGCGAGACTATAACCAGCCTGCGCCGCTGAATTTGATGGAAAGCGTGGTATTGGGTGCCATGGATGGAGTCAAGTTAGCAGCGGCGATCGCGGCGCTACTGATTGCCATTCTCGGATTGGTAGCATTAGTCAACCTGTTTTTCGCAAACCTAGCATCCCTGGCAACTAGTTCTCAACCCTTCATTCGGGGAATCGGTCGGGTGTTTCAAATTGTCACCCTCCAAAATATTTTAGGCGCATTGTTTCTACCGCTCACCTTTCTGACCGGAGTTTCTCTGCAATGGCAAGAACTATGGCAGTCGTCTGTTTTAATTGGGCAACGGCTGATCTTAACGGAAGTGCCTTCCTATCAACAGCTTGCAACATTGGCAAGTCAAGGGGTTTTGAGTCCTCGCGCTTTGCTGGTGGTGAGTTATGCCCTGTGTGGATTTGCCCATCTACCCTCAGTCGGTATTTTTGTGGGCGGCTTGGTTAGCTTAGTGCCGTCGCGCCGTCAAGATATTACCGAATTGGGCTGGAAGGCTCTTTGGGCGGCGACCCTGGCAACACTGATGATTGGCTGCATCGCAGGGGTATATGACACCGGAAATCCAGCTATCTTAGGCAAATAGCCGGAAAGTAGCTGCTCATCTATTTAAGAATTGGCGTTGTTGAATGCAAGTATGATTTCTGACTGTAGGGGTAGGTCTTGTGCCTACCCTGACGAAGATAGAGGGCAACCACAAGGGATTGCCCCTACCCATTTCATCCCTAGATTCAGCAATGCTAAGAATTTGAAGCGCGACAGGAAGAACCGATATGAATCGAAAACGACTTTGGTTAGTGGGTTTGGGTATAATCAGCGCGATCGCCCTCCTATTCAGCGGCTATCAACACCAGTCGGCTGAAAACGCTTTTCAAGTAGATGCTCCTGCTATCGCTCAGCCTGCCAATCTATCCCCCACTGCATCGCCTAGTCCTCTCCCGGCTATTCCAGTCAATCCGCCCGGTGCCCCTTCGTTTGCTCCTCCTGCCTCAACTGCGCCCCCCTTACCCATGGGCAGCATTTATCAAGATCCAAGCGGGCGCTTTCGGGTTGGCATTTTGCAAGATTATAAAATCAGTCCACTGGCAGGCTCGGTGCTGGTGGAATCGCCAGATAGCAATTTGGCGTATATCGTGGTGCCGCAATCTCAACCCTTGGGTAACCCAATTGGGCTGAATGCGGGTTATGACAACAGCGATAGCCTTGCCAAAATCGCGATCGCGGCATTTCAACGGGGCGAAGGGTTTCAGCCTGCTCCTGCCCAACTCGAAGAAGGCGGTGGCTCAGTAATGAATTGGTCAGGCACCCTCACCCTAGGCGGCACCACTCAGCCCATGAGCGGCGTAATTTTGGTGCGCCCATCCTCCAACTATATTTTGTTACTCTTGGTCGCTGCGACAAAAGCTGGAGCCGACCGAGTGCCGGGTGCAGTTTCCGCGCTTGCCAATAGCCTTGAGCCACTTTAGGGAGTAGGAAAGAGGGAACAGGGAACAGGGGCAGAAAAATAGGTGTTAGGTGTCAGGGGTTAGGTGATAGATTTGGCATGAATAGAGTTGCTCTAGCTGAATACTCCGTCTGCCCGAATACCCCGACTCCCGCCACCCGATACCTTCCTCGCCCATGTACTCAGATTCAGAGATTTATCGCTTAATGGATTTGCTGCCAGCCTCTGGTCGTATGATGACTAAGTTGGTGAGTAAGCCAGAGCAACGGCAGGTGATTGACCATCCATTTCCCACGCCTTGGATGACGACCCGCCCTGTTTGGATAAACTTTGATTTGCTTAGCCAATTGTCTCGCCCAGAATGCGATCTGCTCGTGCTACGGGCTGTAAGTTGGATGATCAGTATTAAGTGGTTTCGCCCCAATAAGTATCAAGCCGCCGTCTTGGTTGGCATGGTGGGGGTTGCAGTGCAGGCGGTGCAAGCAGACGCAGTGGGTATGGTTGCAGCAGGCGCGTTAAGTGCGATCGCAGGCACCCAAATTTGGCGTGAAAATCACAGCACCCAAAAAGAACTAGATGCCGATGAAGCTGCAATTCAGGTTGCCCAACGTCGCGGCTACTCTGAACCAGAGGCAGCACAGGCGTTACTGTCTGCGATCGAAGCGGTTGCCCAAATCGAGGGACGTAATCTCACCTTTAGTGACTTACTGCGGAGCCAAAATTTGCGGGCGATCGCTCAACTATCTCCCGTTGGCATTCCGGCAAACCTTCGCAAAAATTAGCCCAAACAAAAAGGAGGCACTGTTGCCTCCTTCTAAAAATTCTAACCAGCCAAAACGATTAAACCAACTTTAGAGATGGATACTCAACCAGCAAATCATCGCGGGTTAACACATCGTCTTCTGCTTGAGGAGTCCAAAGAACTTCTAAAGCAAGTAGGCGATCGCTGGCAACTCCACCCAAAATGCCCAACGCCTGACGCAAATCTTCAGTATTGTTGACAGTAGGCAGTTTCAGGCTACCCTGAGCGCCAACCACCAGCGTGACCACAATAAATTCGCCCGGATCTTTCAACTCTTGAGTTGCCAAAGCGCCACCGTCATCACCAGCCGCCAACAGTGCATCAAGGGGCGCTTGTTGTAACTGGTTATTGACGTTTGACAGGGTTTCACGACTAAATTTGCTGCGCTCGTTTAAGGCAAGCCGATTGAATTCTGCTTCTGCGCTTGCCAACCGCGACTGCTGCACGGTGGAATTTGCATGAGTCCAGTATTCCGGATGGCGAAGGAGTGCCAAAGTCGTTTCTTGCAACACCTGAGCCAATCCTGCGGTTGACCCCGTGTTAGCACTAGCGGCTAGTTTATCTAGATCAGCTTGAAGTTCACGAGCGTTTGCCAGCAATCCTACTTGCAACCGAGCAACGCTCACTGTTGGGTTGGTCACAGCGTCGTAATCAGAACCCTCGACTTGGCTACGGCGAAAGGTTTGAACGAGAAAACTGGCGATCGCAAAGAACACCAAAATCGTTAATAAGCTGCCACCCCCCCCAATAAAGAAGGTCGGCGCGATAAAAGGAAATCCAAAACCACCGCCTGGGTAATAGCCACCGCCGCCCATTGGAGGTGAATAGCTCCGAGGAGACGTGTAGGTACGGCTTGGCATGGGTGACCGAAACGACCCACCACCAATGCGTCCGCCACCCCGTGAAGCTGCAAACGCATCATTTGCCTGCCCTAGTGACAAACCCAGCACTAAAACGAGGAGAATGAATGGCTTTAACAGCGGTTTGATATAGGAAATAAGCTTCTTTTGCATAACTGTCATCTACTAGACTTTATTGAACGTGAAATGATGTTAAGGAGGATTGAGAACTATTCGCCTCAGCGTTTTTGTATGTCCACCATATAAGCACGTCAGGCAACCTCTTTCGATTGACTATGCTAACGCTTTAAGTTAAACGTTCATTCACCCTTTATTAAGAGTTATAAATTACTCTCATCTACTAATTTACAGCCTTTTCCATCATCTTTAAGGACAAAAACAGGTTCAAAAGAGGGGGATTGCCGTAGCGGATATAGGCGGTTCTCTCGATCTAGCGCAACAGGGTCGTCTCGTGGCTTCCGCTTGCTGCTGTAGCTAATATAACTATTCTCAAACTTTGCAGTTTCAGTTGTATAGTCTCAGAAGCAAGCGAGAAAAACGTCTAGCGGAAGATAGACCTCATATCAACCTAGAGCGATGCAACCTTGACGAAACCTAGTTTCTCTTTAACAATGGTCTTGAAGTAAAGAAATGTAACAGAGTGGTTCTGTTCTTTTTGAGCTTTTCTAGTTCACGTTTTTTCAAGTACTAACAAGGTTCACTGATATGACTCAACAGCCCTCCGTAACGCCTAAAGTTGGCGAACCTAAGTTTGGTTTTAATGAATATGCTGAACGCCTCAATGGTCGTGCTGCGATGATTGGCTTTGCTTTAATGCTGGCGATCGAGTATGCCAGTGGTCAAGGCTTACTAGCATGGCTAGGTTTAGATTAGTTCGACTACACCTATAGTCCCTGATTCTATCGCCATTAATTCGGATCTTCTGTAATTAGGCGATCGCGATAAAGCTCTGGTTGGGGTTGATCGAGTTGACTAGATTGATTGGATAAATCGGCATAGCCTAATACTTGAAAGACCTCAACCAGGCTTTGTCTACCCCGCAGTTGGAGATGCCCCCAAGCTTCTACTCGAAACTGCTCTTGTAAATGGTTCAAGGTTTCACGGGCAATCAAAATCCGACACAAATCGAGTTGCTTATCTTTTTGACAAGCTTCTAAACGCGCCGCAATGTTGACGCTATCTCCGATCACTGCATATTCCAAGCGATTTTTTCCGCCTAAGCTGCCTGCCATGACGGTGCCAGTGTAGATTCCAGCACGCATTTGCACGACGGGTAAGCCTCTTTGCTGCCAATCTTGGTTTAGCGTTTGTAGGCGATCGCCCATTTCAATCGCACAGGCCACCGTTTGCCTAGCATCTGCGGCAATCTCCGCGATCGTCAAGCGGGGGACAGGTACACCAAACACTGCCATTAGCCCATCCCCCATAAATTTATTGACAATACCGTGATGATGATGAACCGCTTGAGTCATGCTACCCATATATTCGTTGAGCCAGCCCATCATTACTTCGGGTGAATGTTGCTCTGAAATGCCGCTAAAGTTACGAATGTCGATAAACAGAATGGTGACTGTTAAAGTTTGCCCTGCTAACATGCCCGATTGAAGCAGGCGATCGCGCGAGTTCCACAGGGCTGAAGCAATTTCCGGCGACGTTTGCTGTCCCAATAGCTTCATCACAATTTGTTGTTGCTGGCGGGCGTATTGCATTTGGTGGATGATCGTAAAACTGCCAACCGCGATCGCGGCGATCGCAGGGGCAGCAATCGGAACCCAAGCGTGATACAAAAAGAGACCATAGCCTGCACCTAGCAACAGCAACAACAGCCCCGTTCCTGCCAACGCCAAGATAAATGGTCGCTGAATCCACCCGGCAATTAATCCTCCTGCGATCGCCCAGCTTACAATCCACAGTATTTCAATCGGTTCAGACCAAAACCAGAACAGCGATCGCCCTTCCATTGCAGCCGTTAGCGTTTGGCTGAGCATCTGAGCATGAATCACAACCCCCGGCATTTTAGGATTTGCTGTTTTTGCAGGACTAAACGGCGTGAAAAATAAATCTTTGACACTTAGAGCCGTGGAGCCAATCAAGACAATACGATCTTTGATCAGCGCGGGATTCACCTGATTTTGCAAAACCTGATTTAAGGTGACAACTTCAGCGGGAGACTGAGCCGAGCGATAGTTTAGTAAAATCTGTTCGCCGCCTGCATCAATTCGTTGATAGCCGCCCGAATTGGATTTTAAGGGTGAAAAAGTTGCCTTTCCCAAAACGAAGTGTCCGTTGGGCAGGCGATCGCCAGACTGATTCAGGTAGTGCATTGCCAGCCGGGTCGAAAAAGAGACAGACTCTACTGCGCCCTCCGAAACAAACATAAGATTGCGCCGGATAACGCCGTCCGTGTCTGTCATGAGGTCGCTAAAACCAATCCGGTTGGCGGAAACGGGAGACGGGGCAGGAATCGCTTCTTCGGGAGTATTTCCTAAGAAGTGAATGGCAATCACATTGGAACGCCGCAGTTCTTTCGTTAAGGCGGCATGTCCGGGTTCTATGGGAATATCACGGAAAATATCCAGCCCAATGGTTCGTGGTTGATGGTGTTGTAGTTGGCTGAGTGCTTTTGCATAGACGCGATCGGGAATTGGCAACTGCTTTTGAGTTCGGAGATCGGCTTCGGTAATGGCAACAATTAGCAACCGAGGATCGGCGTTCGCGTTCGATCGCATCCGCACCATTGCGTCGTATACGGCTAGCTCAAAGGATTCTAAGTACCCTAACTGCCGAGATCCCAGCACTAAGCCAGTGACGCTAATTCCAGCCAAGACTAGCCCCCCTAATTCACTAGAAGTACTTAGCGGCAAAAATTTGCACCACCGTGAAAAAAATTGACGAAACCGGACGATCAAGGAATCCTCTTTGGACTGACTCAGCCCGACTTGGTTAGGTAATCAGTAACTCAACGATGTGGCAATTATAGTCAGCACAAATGGATGACAGTCACTCTACAGTTCTACCTCTATTTGGCTATAGAAAAAATTAGGATGATTACCACCCCAGCGACGCAACCCGTTTAGGGCGTTTCATGCTGTTCATAGGCTGCCACAATTCGCTGTACTAAAGGATGACGCACTACATCCGCTTTGGTTAGGTTACAAAAGGCGATTCCTTCAACGGAGTGCAGCACTTTTTGGGCGATCGCCAACCCCGATGTCTGGTTCTGCGGTAGATCGGTTTGGGTTACGTCGCCCGTCACTACCATCCGAGAGCGAAATCCTAACCGAGTCACAATCATTTTCATTTGGGCAGGAGTCGTATTTTGGGCTTCATCCAAAATCACAAAAGCATTATTAAGAGTACGCCCCCGCATGTAGGCGATCGGTGCCACTTCAATCACGCCACGTTCCATTAAGCCAGGAATTTTTTCAGGATCAATGAATTCATACAGCGCATCATATAGGGGACGCAAATAGGGATCAATTTTTTGCTGCAAGTCGCCGGGAAGAAATCCTAGCTTTTCTCCAGCTTCCACGGCGGGACGAGTCAAAATTAGACGTTCAAATTCGTTATTGAGTAAGGCTTGAACGCCAAGAACAGCCGCCAGAAATGTTTTTCCGGTGCCAGCCGGACCGATGCAAAACGTGAGGTCGTGGGTACGAACCGCTTGAATATATTGCCGTTGTCGAAAGGTTTTAGCGCGAATGTCATATCCACGACGGGTTCTAGCAAGAATATCTTTTTGCAGATCTTGCAGTTCATCTTGCTGCTGAGTTTCGATCGCTTGCTGTGCGGTCAAGATATCGGCACTAGAAATCGGTTTTTCTTGTCCCCAGTACTGCTCTAATGACTGAATCAAACGCTGGCTCAACAAAACTTGGTCAGTGGTGCCAGAAATTAAAAGCTCTTGCCCTCGCAACACTAGCTTTGCTCCCGTTTGTCGAGCAATTAACTTTAAGTTTTCTTCTCGATTACCAGCTAAGGCGATCGCACTAACAACACTGGGTAACTCAATCTTCAATGCCTCTGCCATGCAGTCGGGTTGGCTACTTTAAAGGGTAAGAGCGAATCCTAACATGTTCATTCATCAACCTGCATATCTTTGCTGCGAGGCATCACTCGCTTGGGGCTAGGCACGACCCGGCGAGGAGCGCTAGGGGTTCGTTCTCGCTCAGGTTCGTCCATCGCCGTAGAAGACGGACTACCGTATATATCTAGATGGATAGACTGACCCGCCAACTGAGCGATCGCAGAAAGGACAGTGCGAATTGCCTGAATATTCCGTCCACCCCGACCAAACACTCGCCCTTTGTCAACGCCTTCAAACGCGAGCCGAACCCAAACTCTCGTTTTATTGGGGGATATTTCGCAATCGAGCCGCAGAGCATCAGGCGACTCCAAAAAAGGCTGAACCAAAAATCGGATCAGGCTTTCATAATCTGGAGGTGCTGTCTCGGAAGCATTTACCGCAACGGATTGAGGCATGAAGGTTGAGCTTTAAATTTCAGCTTTGAGTTGATCAAACACATTGGCTCGTCGCAAAATATCACGTACTGTATCAGTGGGCTGTGCGCCTTGTTTTAGACGCTTGATAATACCAGGCACATCCAACTTCACTTCATCTGTTCTAGGGTTGTAGAAACCTAGTTCTTCTAAGGGTCTACCATCACGGCGATCGGCGCTATTCATTAGGACAATCCGAAAGCTAGCTTCCCCCTTTTTTCCAAACCGTTTTAGGCGCAATTTAATCATGCTGATTTTGGTTTTAGTGAGTATAAGTAATGGGATCTGGGCGATTCCTCGTCGGCACACAAAAGGCACCTTACGCAATCACAGATTATCGATCATATCACAGCAAGGATTTTATCAGCGTTTGGGTTAAAGAAAAACAGGACGATCACGCTGTGCAACTCCATTAAATTGCCCCAAACTGTAAAAAGAAACGAGATCGCTGAGCCTAATTTGAGATTAGAGCGATCGATGTATAGAAGCTACTGACCTAGATAGGCTTCTAACACTTCGGGATTGGACTGAATTTCTGCTGGAGTGCCGTCTGCCAAGTTACGCCCTTCTGCCAACACCCAAACGCGATCGCACAGGGACATAATCACATCCATGTTGTGTTCGATGATCAAAAAGGTCATGCCGTCTCGGTTCCAGCCCTGAATGCGATCGCAAATTTGATTAATCAACGTTGGGTTCACACCTGCCGCTGGTTCATCTAGCAAAATCAGCTTTGGATCAGCCATCAGCGCTCGCCCAATTTCCAAGAGTTTTCGTTGTCCGCCTGACAGTGCCCCGGCATACTCATTCATCATGTGCGCCAATCCAATCGACTCTAAGATGTCAAATGCTTTTTGGCGTTGCGCTTTTTCTTCTTGAGCAATTTGTTTTTGCTGAAACCAGGTATTCCAAAACTTTTCTCCAGTTTGCTTTTGGGCAGCCAGCAGCAAATTATCTAAAACAGAGAGCCGAGACAGGACACGAGCCACTTGAAAGGTGCGCACCATGCCCATTCGGGCGATGATGTGAGGCTGGAGGTGATGAATCGGTTCGCCATCAAACAACACTCGTCCTTGATCAGACCGAATCGCATTGGAGAGCAAATTAAACAGGGTTGTTTTCCCAGCGCCATTGGGTCCTACTAAGCCAGTAATACTGCCCTGGGGAACTTCAATCCGGGCGCGATCGACAGCGCAACAGGTGCCCCCAAAGTTTTTGACGAGTCCACTCGCTGCCAATAGGGGCAATTCGATGGGCTGAGAAGGGGTGGATTCATTGACCAAGAGTCAGTTCCTCCTTTTTACCTAAAATGCCTTGGGGTCGCACCATCATCAGGATAATCAGCAGCAAGCCAATGACCATAATTCTAAAAGCGCCCAACCGAGCATCGTCAATACTGGCGGGAATGATAGGAATCACAGAATGTAGGGCTTGCAAGAAATCTGGCAGAAAGCGGGTGGCTGAGTAGTATGCCCAATAAATGATGGCTCCCAAAATCGTCCCAGCGTTATTCCCGGCTCCACCTAACACGACGATGATCCAGGCTTGAAAGGTAATTAAGGGAATGAAGCCATCGGGATTAATGAAAGTTAGGTTCCAAGCATAAAAGGCTCCGGCAATTCCCGCGATCGCCCCACCCAACATCAACGATTGCAGCTTATACCAAAACACATTTTTTCCCAGCGCTCTTGCCACCTCTTCATCTTCTCGAATCGATTTAAGCACCCGTCCCCAAGGGGCATTGACGGATACTTCTAGCCGCCAATACACTATCGCCAGCACCGTGACTAATATCAACATGAGTCCGGCTTTATAGGAATAGTCATAGAGGGCACTGGCACCAATACTATAAATAAACAGCCCCAAAGCAGCAGAGGCTAAGCCGATAAACAACCTTGGAGATTCGTTTGGCGGATGGGCGCGATCGCTTTCAGGCTGAATGGGCGCTGGCGTAGCCTCTCCGATGGAGAATCGCTCCAACGCCGATTTATCAATCCGCCGCGTCCACTTCCATAAATGCCTGCCGCTCACCCCAAAAATGCCTGTCCACAGAGCAATCATGGCGATCTTGCTGCCTATTGTGGGTTGGGTCACATTGGCAAGTGGCAGCGGAAAATTGGCAACGCCAAGAGCACCACGAGTTAACCATTCTTCATTCAAGGCAATCAGCCGAATCACTTCCGATGCACCAATGGTCACAATGGATAAATAATCTTCCCGCAGGCGTAACGTAGTCGTTCCTAGGATCAACCCCAATAATGCAGCAAGTGCCGCACCCATCAATGTGGCAAATATTAATGGCATCCCGTTCAAGCTGAGCATCACAGTCGTGTAGGCTCCCACCGTCATGAAAGCAACATGCCCAAAGTTAAGCAAGCCTGCATATCCCCATTGCAGGTTCAGCCCTAGACTAAACAACGCATAGATGGCTGTAGAAATAATGAGTGTAACGAGATAGCCAACCATACAGGGTTTGGGAAATGATTAGTTGAATCGTATCAGGTTTGGGGAAGGGCGATCGCGTAGGGCAAGGGGCGAATGGCGACTAGTGAGTGGCGAATGGCGTAGGGCATAGGGTGAGTTGAACCTTGCGAAACGCACCATAGACCTAGAGAAACATCAAAAAGGGCGCAGATTAATACGCCCCATGAGAATTGATAATTTTGATACAACCGTCTTAGCTTGCCGCCAAAACTGCCTTTGCCTTCGCCAGCACATTCTCTAAAGTAAAACCAAATTTCTCCATACAGACCCCGCCCGGAGCCGACGCGCCAAAGGAGTCGATGCCAACTACCGCGCCTTGATCGCCCACATATTTATGCCAGCCCATGGTGATTCCAGCTTCCACTGCCACGCGCTTCCTCACCGCTTTTGGCAGAATAGATTCTTTATAAGCAGCATCCTGTGCTTCAAACAAGTCCCAAGACGGCATGGAAACGACCCGCACCTTTTGACCTTCGCTTGTGAGTTGTTCTGCCGCCTTGACGCAAAGATTCACTTCAGACCCCGTGCCAATTAGGATTAGGTCAGGAGTACCGTCACAATCAATCACCGAGTAAGCGCCTTTTGCCACACCGTCGATCGACGATCCAGCCAGATTTGGCAACCCTTGGCGAGACAATGCCAGCAACGTTGGGCGATTTTGATTCGCGTTCAAGACTGCAACTTTGTAGGCTCCAGAGGTTTCGGTGCCATCAGCAGGACGCAACACCGTTAGTTGAGGAATTGCCCGCAGCGATGCGATCGTTTCAACCGGTTGGTGCGTCGGACCATCTTCACCCAATGCCACAGAATCGTGAGTCATCACCCAAATGACGCCCGCTTGCGATAACGCTGAAAGGCGGATAGAGCAGCGCATATAATCGGTAAAGATCAAGAAAGTGGCACCGTAGGGAATTAAGCCGGAACCATGAAGGGCAATGCCGTTGCAAATTGCGCCCATGCCATGTTCCCGGACACCAAAGTGAAGATTGCGATTTTCGTAGTGCCCTGCTTGAAACTCGCCGCTGTTTTCCAGTTCGGTCAGGTTGGAGTGGGTCAAATCTGCCGAACCACCAAAGAGTTCGGGTAAGACAGGAGCTAGTTTGTTCAAGCAGATTTCGGAATGTTTGCGGGACGCTAGGGTTTTGTCTTCTGGTGTGTAAGTGGGTAACACTTTGTCCCAGCCTTCGGGTAGCTTGCCGTTGATTAACCGCTCAAATTCGGCGGCTTCTTGAGGAAACTTGGTTTTGTACTGGGCTAAGGTTGCTTCCCATTCTGCTTCCAGTCCAGCACCCCGCTCAACCGCTTTGCGAGTGTGTGTTAATGCATCTTCAGGCACTACAAACGGTTCGTATTCCCAGCCTAATTTATCGCGAGTCAGCTTAATTTCGTCAGCACCAAATACTGAACCGTGGGCACTAGCAGTACCGGCTTTGTTGGGAGAGCCGTAGCCAATCGTGGTGGTTACTTTAATCATCGTTGGCTTGTCGGTGACGGCTTTTGCTGCTGCGATCGCCTGACCAATTGCGGCTAAATCCGTGTTGCCATCTTCTACATGCAGCACATGCCAGCCGTAGGCTTCAAAGCGTTTGGAGACATCTTCAGTGAACGCAATGTCGGTGGAACCATCGATCGAAATATGGTTGTCGTCGTACAGCGCAATCAGTTTACCCAAACCTAAGTGACCCGCCAACGAGCAAGCTTCCCCAGAAATCCCTTCCATGTTGCAGCCATCACCCAAAATCACGTAGGTGTAATGGTCAACCAGAGTCGCGTCGGGCTTGTTGAACTTGGCAGCGAGGTGAGCTTCAGCGATCGCCAGACCGACAGCATTGGCAATTCCTTGCCCCAAAGGTCCCGTAGTCACTTCCACACCAGGAGTTTCAAAGTTTTCGGGATGTCCAGGAGTTTTTGATCCCCATTGGCGGAACTGTTTAATATCATCCATGGTAACGCTGTCGTATCCCACGAGATACATGAGAGCGTATTGCAGCATACAGCCGTGACCCGCCGACAGCACAAAGCGATCGCGGTTAAACCACTTCGGGTTTTTAGGATTAAACCGCATGAACTGATCCCACAGCACAAACGCCATCGGAGCCGCGCCCATGGGTAGCCCAGGATGCCCCGATTTAGCTTTCTCAACAGCATCTACCGCGAGAAAACGGATTGAATTAATACAAAGTTCTTCAAGTGATTGAGTTACGACAGCCATGATTCCTACTCAGTGATGAATTAGCGCTAAAACAGTTGATAAATAAGACGCTGGGTAAGACAAGCCACCCGATGACTTCTTTGCCTCATCATCCCATCATTAGAGACGGTAGGCAATAATTCCTATTGGTAAAACTAATGATTCTTGGATGAACCGAACAACTCTTCAAATCAGCCATAGAATACAGGTTCGATTGCTGAGCAATCTTTACTTTTAAGCGACAAACTTTTTAAATGCAAGCGTCACGTTATGCCCCCCAAACCCAAAAGAATTGGACAGCGCCACATCGACA
Organism: Sivoneniella epilithica UHCC 1019; assembly: GCF_040830845.1. Lineage (NCBI taxonomy): Bacteria > Bacillati > Cyanobacteriota > Cyanophyceae > Leptolyngbyales > Leptolyngbyaceae > Sivoneniella > Sivoneniella epilithica. The sequence goes on along the minus strand of NZ_JBFPDP010000004.1, from coordinate 59,857 downwards.
ATCTGCTCTCGGCTGTGGTTAGGCACATAATCCAAATCGCAATCTGGGTCAGGATTAACCAAGTTAATGGTAGGAGGAACGCGATCGCTGGCAATTGCCATCACTGTTGCCACTGCCTCAATGCCGCCCGATCCGCCCAATAGGTGACCCGTCATAGATTTGGTTGAGCTAACCGTGATTTTATGGGCAGCATCGCCTAACGCTTTTTTGATGGCAGCAGTTTCAGTGGAATCGTTGGCGGGAGTACTAGTGCCGTGGGCGTTGATGTAGCTCACTTGGTTAGGAGTCAGGTTGGCATCTTTCAGACAAAGGGCGATCGCGCGGGCTGCCCCTTCACCACCCGGCACCGGAGAAGTCATGTGGTAGGCATCACAGGTCATGCCATAGCCAATAATCTCTGCATAAATCCGGGCATTACGCGCCAAAGCGTGGTCTAACTCTTCCAGGATCAAAATACCGGAGCCTTCACCCAAAACAAACCCATCCCGATCTTTGTCAAACGGGCGACTCGCATGGGCGGGATCATCATTGCGAGTAGACATCGCTTTGCAAGCCGCAAACCCCGCAACTGATAGAGGAGTGACCGCCGCCTCGGTGCCACCGCAGATCATTGCTTGAGCATAGCCTTGCTGGATTAGGCGGAAGGCATCCCCGATCGCGTTTGAACCTGCTGCACACGCTGTAACTGAACAAGAATTAGGTCCTTTGGCTCCCGTATGAATGGCGGTTAAACCCGCTGCCATGTTGGCGATCATCATGGGGATCATGAAGGGGCTGCACCGATCAGGTCCTTTGGTCAGATAAATTTCCTGCTGATCTTCCAACACTTTCAAACCGCCAATGCCCGTGCCGATCAACACACCGACCTGTTCAGCATTTAGATCATTGATCACAAACTGAGCATCCGCGATCGCCTGTTTACTGGCAGAGACCCCAAACTGGGCAAAGCGATCCATCCGCTTGGCTTCTTTGCGATCTAGATAGGTCAGTGGATCAAAGCCTTTCACTTCCCCAGCCATCCGGCAATCGTGTCGGGAAGCGTCGAACAAAGTGATGGAATCGATGCCGTTGCGTCCACTCATCAAGCCATCCCAATAGTCGCCCACGGTGTTTCCAATGGGGGTAATTGCGCCAAGCCCAGAGACGACAACGCGCTTACGAACAACGTTTGTCATGATTTCAACGTAAAAAGAATAACCTAGGCTAAAAATTAAGCTAAAAAAGTTTTGAGTTATGAATGGTGAGTTTTAATCTGAAATGCTATTTCAAGAAACTCATGACTCATAACTCATCACCCACTGTCTGGTTAGGCAGATGCAGCCGCTTTATTACTGATATAGTCCACTGCCGATTGGACAGTAGCAATTTCCTCAGCCGCTTCATCAGGAATTTCAATGTCAAATTCTTCTTCTAATGCCATGACTAGCTCAACAGTATCAAGGGAATCGGCTCCCAAGTCGTTCGCAAAACTAGCTTGAGGAGTCACCTCTGCGGTATCAACTCCTAGTTGTTCAGCCACAATCTTCTGAACTTTATTGAAAATTTCGTCGCTCATAAGCTCCCTCGCTGAATGCAGTGGCAATAAACTCATGCCGGAGTGTGTACAATGTCCAGACATAAATGGTTTGAACGACGATGGACGCTCTATGCCAGATATATCTATTTTAAGCATCCCACCATCTTAAGCTGAAAGCGCGATCGCTCTGAAGCAGAGTAGACGCTTTCTAGGGTTGACCCAAAAAATTTAAGAATTCGCCAAGTTTCGCATCGTACCATTGATGATGAGAATATCCAGGTTCATTGCTGCTTAGCCAGAAACCAAGGACGCTGCTTAAAAATTCGCCATTCTGCCGAACCTTTGCCTTATGACTCCTAAATCCTTGAGATATGCCTATTTTCCTGGCTGTGTTGCCCAAGGAGCCTGTCGAGAACTGTATCAAAGCACCCAAGCCTTAACTCAAGCCTTAGAGATTGAATTAGTGGAGCTTAAAAAAGCGTCCTGCTGTGGTTCCGGCACTTTTAAAGAAGATTCTCAACTCTTGGAAGACACCGTAAACGCCCGTAATCTAGCCCTTGCAGAAGAATTAAACCTACCTTTGTTGACTCATTGCAGCACTTGTCAAGGCGTATTGGGTCATGTCGATGAACGCCTTAAAGACGCTCAAGCTAAAAATCCAGCTTATGTTGAACAGGTGAATGGATTGCTTAAAAAAGAAGGCTGTTCACCCTATCGAGGCAGCGGTGAAGTAAAACATATTCTCTGGGCACTGGTAGGAGATTATGGCTTGGAGGCATTGCAGGCGAAAGTGACGCGCAAATTGGCAGGGCTGAAGTGCGCGGCATTCTATGGCTGCTATTTACTGCGCGCCCAAGATCGAATTCCCTATGACGACCCCTATAATCCGCAGTCGATGGAAAATGTGTTTCGGGCAGTGGGTGCCACGCCGATTTATTTTCCGGGGCGGACTCAATGTTGCGGTTGGCCACTGGCGAGCTATGCAACTGAGCAGTCGTTTACCATGGCAGGCGGACACATTCAAGCGGCGATCGCGGCTGGAGCCGACTGTCTGGTCACTCCCTGTCCGCTGTGCCATCTCAACTTAGACTCTCGCCAGCCCGAAGTTGAAAAAGTGATTGGCTCTAAGTTAGGACTGCCCATTTTACATTTACCCCAGTTGGTGGCGTTGGCACTGGGTGTTAGTCCTCAAAAACTCGGTTTAGACCGCCACATTATCTCAACAAGCTCTGTTCTTGACAAGCTTCGGTAGAGTGCAAAGTGCGGAATTCGCATAAACAAGGAGAAATAAATAGCCTGTAGAAACTTTCAGTTCCGCCTTTCTACAGGCTATTTGACTTTTCCAAGAATTTTCAGACGCGATCGCAGAGCAAACTATCGAACTCCCAGATAAGTTCTCGTAAACCAGTTTTTCACCTTGGCAATACTGGGCATTCCTGCTTCATCAATCTGAGCAGAAAAAGAGACTCCCAATAACGCCGCAAAATCAACATCGGACATTTGACCAGCCTGATGCTTTTCAAAAGCATCCACGACTGTAACTAATTCATCGACCGAAAACGAATAGCCCTTTTGAGCAGCAAACTCAGCAACCACTGGAGCGCGCTCACCTTTCAATGCCTCCGACTCAGCAGGGTCTAAATCTGCTTCGCTGCTAATATTGCCATCTCCAACGCCCAATAGAGTTTCAAGCTGCTGGCGCAGAGCTTCGTCTTCCGCAGTCTTCTGCATAAACTTCAAAACCGTTGCAGTAGCCATGTCGAGTTAATGCTCCACTCGTTTTAAACGCCAATATCATATCAAGGGTTTTTCGGATAGCCAGCATTCTTTATTTTCATATAAGGCTTTGGCGAATGGCGAACTCAAAACTCAAAACTCTTGATTTCTCTATTACGTTGTTTAAACTTTTACAGCGGTTCATCGAGCGTGTCTCAGACGTTAAGGTAAACTGACCTTCATCCAAGGTTTGGCGGCGCTCTGCTGTCGAACCGATGGGCTAATAAATATTGCGAAGTGTCAAGCAATCATTGGAGCCTTTAATAACATGTCTCATAGCGTCAAAATTTATGACACCTGCATTGGCTGCACCCAATGCGTTCGTGCTTGCCCTACAGATGTCCTAGAGATGGTTCCCTGGGATGGCTGTAGAGCAGGGCAAATTGCCTCTTCTCCTAGAACGGAAGATTGTGTTGGCTGCAAACGTTGCGAAACGGCTTGCCCAACTGACTTCCTAAGCATTCGTGTGTATCTAGGTGCCGAAACGACTCGCAGTATGGGTCTGGCTTACTAAACAGTGGATCTAGTGCGTTAACTTTAGTGCGATCGCTTTAATCCATTGGTTTATTCATAATTCAGACTTACAAAGAAAGAGGGTATCGCTCCCTCTTTTTTATTCTTTAAACAGTCCTATTTACGAAATTAGTCCTATTTACTGAATTGCTTTCATCAAAAATTCTGCTATCTCAATTAACTGTTTTTTATTAAAAGCGTCTAGTAGCGCTCTGGCAGCAGCGCGAGGCTCTAAAGGAATAGAAATTTGCTGAGTGCGGGTTGACCCATTTTGCTCAGATGCTTTCGGAACCGTTAATGCTGGGGATTGAGCGATCGCTGAAACGGGCGCAAAACTCACCGTTGGGGCAAGTCGTTGCAGGGGATCACTGGGAATAATTTCGCTCGATCGCCCCGTAACGAGTAAATCACCCGCTAGTTTGAGTTCTTTAATAATCAGCGGTGCCAGTAAAGAATAGGAACTTTGAGAATTGGCGATCGCGTCTTGAGCCACTTCTAACAACCCTCGCCAAGCGGAACAATTGCTGAGTTGCCCCATGCGATCGCACAGCCTAGAGAGTTGCTGACGACACACTGGCGTGTCGCCCTGTTTAAATAAGTGCAACATCTTCCTTAAAGCTGCGTTGATAAAGGCAGGCGCTTCAGCACTAACCTTAACCACCACCACCGCTTTATTGGACTTATTTTTGATTAAATGCTGTAAATACGCTTCAACTTCTACAAACGCTGGCTGGGCATCTTGCACAATCTGCTCTGCTTGTGCTTCTTGAAACCCAAATGGAGATTGAAGGGCTTCGACCAACTCTTTCAGCACATCAAACACTTTTAGAAACAAGTTTTCTAGCTGGCGATCGGGCTTAACTGGGTTTTCCTTGAGAATCTTAAAAGCATCTTCTAAGTGATGAGCCGTTCGATGGATGCTGTCAAAGCCGAGCATTGCGGCACCCCCTTTTACCGAATGAGCCGCTCGAAACACTTCATTCATCTGTTCCGAATCCGCCAAGGTTGCCTCTAGATTGAGCATTCCTTGTTCGATCGTATCGAGATGCTCCTTCGCTTCCTCGATAAAGAACCCCATAATTTGCTGTTGTTTCGTCGCTTGCACAACCCAAATCCTCTGAATGTTACCGTTGTACGAGCCACAGAGATCGCAATTCCTCCGTTGTCTCTCGTTTTTAATGTTCCCCTATTGGGTCGCTTTTTATCGACTACTACCTAGAAAATCTAATGATGCAGATTAATGACCTAGTGAATTATGACGGGGGCTGTCATTGCGGCACCGTGAGGTTTCAGGTGAAGGCAAACCCCAAGCAAGATGAAGTTTCAGACTGCAACTGTTCTATTTGCCGAAAAAAAGGATTTCTCCATTTAATTGTGCCGCTGGAGCAATTTACGCTGTTACAGGGTGAAGAAGCTTTGACAACTTATACCTTTAATACGGGCATTGCAAAACATCTCTTTTGTCGAATTTGTGGAATTCACGCTTTTTATCGTCCGCGATCGCATCCCCACATGATAGATGTTAACCTTCGCTGTTTGGATGCAAACGTTCTTTCCCAATTTTGCATCACCCCATTCGACGGTGAAAACTGGGAAGCCAATGTGCATCACATTCAGGAGAAAGATTAACGGTTAGTGTAGAGTTCAGACTTCGGAGTTCAGACTTCGGAGTTCAGATTTCGCCACTCGCCACTCGTCATTCGTCATTCGGCACTCGCCCTTCGCCCTTATTCCTGTTCTTCTATCTTTGTCTTCTCCTCCACAGGCTTGTTATTGAAGACGACCTCTGGAGTAAATGGACGATTGATTTGGGTCAAAGCCGCATTGGGTTCTGTTTGGGATAGGTGCCGTGCCAAGTTTACAAAGTCTGAAGGAATCATCACAATAGTAGTCGTGTTGTTTTCAGCCCCAATTTCGGTCAACATTTGCAGGCGGCGCAGTTCTAAACCCGTTGGGTTGGCGCTAATCGTTTGAGCCGCTTGAGCCAGTTTTTGAGAGGCTTCTTGTTCAGCAGCAGCTTTGATGATCCGCGCTCGTTTTTCACGAATGGCTTCGGCTTCTTTTGCCATTGCCCGCTGCATACTGGTCGGGATTTCTACGTCTTTCATTTCCACCCGCTCAATCACAATGCCCCACGGCTCCGTGATTTCATCTACAATTTCCTGGACTTTGACGTTGATTTTGTCGCGATTTTGCAGCACATCATCCAAAATGTTTTGCCCAACTACGTTGCGAAGGGTCGTTAACGCAATTTGGTAGACCGCCATTTCGTAGCTTTCTACGCGGTTTATTGCTTTGGCTGGATCGAGGATTCGGTAGTAGAGAACAGCATTGACTCGAATGGTTACACTGTCGGCAGTGACGGTTTCTTGTGGCTCAATGTTGACGGTTTTGGTGCGAACATCAACCTGCATTTTTTGGTCAACCCAGGGCACAATCCAATACATGCCAGGTCCTAAAACGCCGCGCGATCGCCCCAGCCGAAAAATTACCCCGCGCTGATATTCGCGATCGAGCTTAACCCCGCTGACTGCCAAAATCATCAGTGCGCCAATAAACAAACCAACTAGACTTCCCATGGCAATTCAATCCCTTGCGATAGCTCTATTTTAGAAAGCCTATCTGGGATTAATCTAAAGATTTATATGGGCGGACAGAGGGGGAAGGTTTGTTCGCGTAGCGTTTCCGCAGGAAATATTTTGAGTTTTGAGTTTTGAGTTTTGAGTTTTGAGTTTTGAGTTTTTAATTCGCCACTTACCACTTGTCACGTTCCTCTTGCCACTTGCCTCTCACCTCTTGCCTCACTTCCCTACAGTGATTGAACTTGCTTCACAGGCGATCGCGCCATCAATCACCTCAGGAACGGCAGGTGCCAAAGTCGAGGGTTGAGCGCTTTCACAGAGGATAGTTGGCATTTCTACCGCATTAGCACTGGCTGAGTTCGCCAAAACTGCGCTGACGTAGCTTTTCAGTTTTTCGGTTTTAGGAACGGCGGTTAACTTTGCCTGAGTTTGATCAATGACCGTCAGTTTATAGGTATAGTAAGCGCTTTTAGGAATGGAGGCTTGCTCCAAATCTGCCAAACTAGACGCAAAACGACCATTGGTTTGATAAAACAATTGCTGCGCTTTGCCTAGATTAGTTAGGTAGTCTTTCACCTGATTTTGCTGTACCACAATGGTTAGATCGGTGAGCGATTGGGTGGTGTGTTGAGGATGGGTGATTGCGGGCACCATGGCGGTGGGGAAAGATGCCTTGGGAGTTGCACGAGCCGTTGGGGGCTTAGGAATAGCAGCATTGGTAACGGCTGCCACAATCCCACCGGAAGCAAAAGCGATCGCTGCCATTCCACCCAACACCATCCATTGATTGGAAGGATTAATTTGTAAAAGCAACCGCTGCACTATGGGCGGCATGGGGAGTGAGCGCGCGATCTCTGAAGGCAGTTTTGGTTCCGTTGAACTGGCTTTAGGAAAGAACTTATTTGCCAAGGCAAAGCCAGAAACATGCTGAATCATTCGCTGCGTCCAAGAAGAGTCGCTAGGTGTAGCAGGATGCGAGTCTGACCTTAAGGCTTGGCTTGATGCCAAATCTAAGGTAGGCATCGGTTCACGGGGCGCAGAACTTCCGAGTTGAAATTCTTCTGTCCAGAATGGGGATCTCCCTGCTTTTTGGGCAGACACTTTGACCTTACGAATGGATGCCGTCCCTAATGCACCAACGCCGCTACGAATAAAACTCACGATCGCCGCTTGATTTAACGGCTTCTCTGATTGCACCTCGATTCGCAAACAATCATCAGTCAATTGCGCGGTCGTCGTCACGCCTTTTGGTTCCAAAACCGAGTTCATTAGTGCCGCGATCGCTTGAGGATTTCCTTGTTTCGCCAGATTAATTAATTGGGATTGAGTCACCATAAAAGATGCCAAAAGCAGGAAGTAAAATGCACTTCCAAAATACTCGCAAACTCTTAAATTGAACTAAATTCATTTGCTCATGATACCCCTGCAACGGTTGCTCAATCATTATTTTAGATAGCATTTGAACCGTAAAACTCATCAGGAAACTGCTCGTCTCACTCTGTAGTCGGCTGCAATATTTCAGCCCGGAGGACATTTAATGATCCCAGTTTCTGCCCTATCTCAGCCAGAGACAATCGCACCCAATAGCTCGTCCTGGCTCAAGCACTTTCGTAAAAAGTGCGATCGCCTATTGCCCATTCCCTGGAATGACAGCTATTCATTAACTGATGCAGAAATAAGGTTGATCAGCCACTCCATTCAAACCTTTCAGTTGGGTGAAAGTTCAGAAGGAAACCACCTGATGAGAGTGTCGCGCCAGTATGCTGAGCAAACGGGCGATCCTTATTGGGTGGAAACAGTCAAGCTCTTTATTGGTGAAGAACAGCGTCACGCCAGAGATCTTGCCCGTTTTATGACTGCCCAACAAATTCCTTTGGCACAGAAGCAATGGACAGACACCTGGTTTCGCAAACTCCGGCGGTTGGCAAACCTAGAAATGGCGTTCATGATGCTATTCACAGCAGAGTTGATTGCTACCCTCTACTACCCAGCATTAGGACGAGCCACGCGATCGCCTATCCTGTCCGCTCTATGCACCCAGATTGTCTACGACGAAACCCAGCACGTTTGCTTTCAAGCCGAGTCACTTCAACGCATTCGCCGCACTCATCCCAAATGGCGACTTTGGGCGACTGATACGCTGTACTGGATATTTTTTCGAGTCACTGCGATCGCGGTTTGGCTGGATCACTCCCCCGTGCTAAAAACTGACGGTTACTCCTTGCCGAGTTTCTATCAAGCAGCCTGTAATGCTTTAGGTAGGAGGCAAAAGGCGATGGGCAAGAGGCAAGAGGCAAAAGGCGATCAGTAAAAGGCGATCAGGAATCGCTTATCTTGGTGCCCATTTCGCCTTACAATTTTGGCAATCACTCTTTGCCCTTTCCGTTTCACCAGTTTTTATGAGTATTGGCTACCTCGCGCTCGTTCTCCACGCTCATCTGCCCTTCGTGCGGCACCCAGAGAGCGATTACGTCCTCGAAGAAGAGTGGTTATTTGAAGCCATCACCGAAACTTACATTCCCCTCATTCAAGTTTTTGAAGGTTTAAAGCGCGATGGCGTAAACTTCAAGCTCACCATGAGTTTGACCCCCCCGCTCATCTCCATGTTGCTCGACCCGCTTTTACAAGAGCGCTACAGCGAACATCTTGCCAAACTGGAAGAATTAACCGAACTGGAAGCGGAGCGAAACACGTTCAACGGACATTTGAAATATTTATCAGAACACTACGCCAAAGAATTTAATCAGGTTCGCATCACCTGGGAACGTTACAACGGCAACTTAGTTAAAGCCTTCAAACAATTTGCCGACAGTAACAACTTAGAAATCATTACCTGCGGCGCAACCCACGGCTACTTTCCGCTAATGAAGATGTATCCCCAAGCAGTGTGGGCACAAATTCAGGTGGCGTGTGAGAATTACGAAGAAAACTTTGGACGCAAACCCAACGGTATTTGGCTGCCGGAATGCGGGTATTACGAAGGTGTGGAGCGGATGCTGGCAGATGCCGGACTACGCTACTTTCTCACCGATGGGCACGGGATTTTGTATGGTCGTCCTCGTCCCCGATTTGGCACCTATGCTCCTGTTTACACTCAATCTGGGGTGGCAGCCTTTGGACGTGATCACGAGTCATCTCAGCAGGTGTGGTCATCGGAAGTGGGCTACCCCAGTGCGCCAGAATATCGGGAGTTCTATCGCGATTTGGGCTGGGATGCCGAGTATGAATACATCAAGCCCTACGTCATGCCCAACGGTCAGCGGAAAAATGTGGGGATTAAGTATCACAAAATTACTGGGCGCGGCTTTGGGTTGAGCGATAAGGAGCTATATGATCCTCACTGGGCACGGGAAAAAACCGCTGAACATGCGGGAAACTTTATGGTGAATCGGGCACGGCAGGTGGAGCATCTCTACGGCATGATGCAGCGGAAGCCGATTATTGTGTCGCCCTATGACGCAGAACTGTTTGGGCACTGGTGGTATGAAGGACCTTGGTTTTTAGATTATCTGTTCCGAAAAACCTGGTTCGATCAGAGCAGCTATGAAATGATCCACTTGGCAGACTACCTGCGGGAAAATCCGACTCAGCAAATGATTAATCCAGCGCAGTCTAGCTGGGGCTATAAAGGATTCCATGAATATTGGCTGAATGAAACCAATGCCTGGATTTATCCCCACTTGCATAAGGCAACCGAGCGGATGATTGAGTTGGCAAAGCGGGAAGCGGTGGATGAATTGGAGCGGAAAGCCCTGAATCAGGCGGCACGTGAATTATTGCTGGCGCAGTCTTCGGATTGGGCGTTTATCATGCGGACGGGAACGATGGTGCCCTATGCGGTGCGGCGCACTCGATCGCACTTAATGCGATTCAACAAGCTCTATGAAGACATTTTGCAAAGCAAGATTGATTCAGGCTGGGTGGAAAAGGTAGAAGCGATCGACAATATTTTTCCTACCATTAACTACCAGGTCTATCGACCGCTCTAAGCCGCTTCACCCATTCACTGCAATCCATCAAAAAGGCTACATCAAAAAATAGGTGGGGCAAGATTGGGCATCAAATTCTAAGCTTGCATCGTCTGAAATGGGAGGGTTTAGCCAAGCGTTGGAGCGGTTAGCAGAATCGCGATCGCAATCAACTATTTTTTCTGAGTCACCAGAGGCGATCGGTGTAGTAGCACCCTGCTCAATTTCTTTGTTCCAATTCCAGTAGGTGTAAGCGAAGTTTTCCATCAGAGGGTTCCACACTTTATAAATGGCTCATGCGATCTACAACACAGGTGACGAAGTAATATCCGAAAATTTCACTGTCAAAAAGATCGCTATTATTTCAAACACTGGGTCGTTAGCGTTATCTTATCCTTCCAGGATAGGGGGTCACACCCCTCAGATGAGTGATTCGTTATAAAAGTTCCCGATCGAATCCATTCATGAATTTGATAGCTTGAATGGATGAAGCAGAGGTCAGTATAGTGAATTCATTAGAGCGATTTCGAGGGTGCTTGTTAGGGTTGGCGGCTGGTGATGCGGTCGGTACAACCGTTGAATTTCAGCGGCGTGGTTCATTTTCACCCGTGACAGATATGGTGGGCGGCGGTCCTTTTAACCTCAAGCCGGGTCAATGGACAGACGATACATCGATGGCGCTGTGTCTAGCTACCAGTTTGATTGAGGTGGGCGGATTTGATGCTGTGGATCAGATGAATCGGTACTGTCGCTGGTATGAGCAGGGTTATCTAAGCAGCACGGGCGAATGTTTTGATATTGGCAATACTGTTAGCCAAGCTTTGCAGCAATACAAAATATCTGGCAATCCATTCAGTGGCTCAACAAATCCCAAGTCTGCGGGGAATGGCTGCTTGATGCGATTGGCACCCGTGCCGATGTTTTCCTTTCCCGATCGCGATCGCGCGGTGCACTTTTCTGGCGAGAGTTCTCGCACAACCCACGGTGCAGCAGAATGTCTTGACGCAAGTCAGTTATTTGGCGAGATGATTTTTTGTGCCCTCGCAGGAGCCAGCAAAACCGAGATCCTGTTTGGGCAGGATGGAATGAGAATCGGATCGCCAACTATTCAAGCGATCGCGGAGGGTGAGTATCGCAGTAAAACAATCGATCAGGTTCGTGGCACGGGCTATGTCGTAGAAAGCCTGGAAGCGGCACTGTGGTGCTTTTGGACAACGGCAACGTTTGAACAAGCCATTCTTGCTGCCACTAATTTGGGCGACGATGCAGATACCACCGCCGCCATTTGTGGTCAACTTGCAGGAGCGCATTATGGAGAATTCGGCATTCCAGCCCATTGGCTAGCACAGTTGATCCTGCGCCAAGAGATTACTGAGCTTGCTGATCAGCTACATGGTGCCACCATGCCATGAGTGAAGGGGTGGAGGAGAGAGTTTTGAGTTTTGAGTTTAGTACTCTGCACTCTGTACTCTAAACCCCTCACCCCTTACCCTTCTACACTGGTTGGGCAACTTTATAGGGATAGGTGAGGCGATCGAGTTGTTGAATCAGCAGGCTGAGGAACAAGCCGACATCGGTAACGACACCCACAGATTCGACGGAGCCGCGATCGCTGAGTTTGGTTACCACCGCCGGGTTGATATCCACGCAGACCATTTTCACGCCAGCCGGGGTCATGTTGCCTACGCCGATCGAGTGCAGCATGGAGGACAGCATCAAAATCAGGTCAGCCCCTTCAATCAAGCGCGAGTAGGCTTCTTGGGCTTTAATCAAATCCATTTCGGTGTCAGGCAGAGGACCGTCATCCCGGATGGAGCCAGCCAGCGAGAAGGGCACGTTGTTCTTAACGCATTCATACATCACGCCACTGGTGACTGCTCCCGCTTCCACGGCTTTGGCGATGCTGCCATAGCGCCGGATGGTATTAATCACTTTTAGGTGATGGCGATGCCCACCCCGGACGGAAACCCCACGTTTCATATCCATGCCTAAAGAGGTGCCCAGCATGGATTGCTCCATGTCGTGAACCGCGATCGCGTTGCCGCCCAGTAATGCCTGCACATAGCCCTCGCGGATCAGATGCGACAGATGTTCGCCGCCACCCGTATGAATCACTACGGGACCCGCCGTGACCACCACTTTGCCGCCATGATCGCGGATTTGGCGCATTTCCCAAGCGATTTGCTCTACTACCAGTTCCACCCGCCGTTCGCTAGAAACTCCTGCCCCCATGAAGCTAAATTCCTGGCTGCGAGTGTCCCGCGACTCAGGTTTGCGAACCGTGCGAATCCCTTCCACGCCAACAATCACGCGATCGCCCACTTTCAAATCCCGCAGTAAGCGACAGGCGGCTGTAGACGTTCCAGATGTTGTATCCACCGCGATCGCGCCATCCATCCGCTGCTTTTGCACCTGCACCCACTCGCCATTTACCCGCACTTCCGTTGGGTAAATCGTGGACACATAAAAATCGTCAGGAGCCACGCCATCCTGGATTACCGCTTCCCAGTGAATATCACACTGCTCATCCATCCGAGGCAACGCCCCCAAATCGATCAGTTGCGACATGATTGCTTCCATCACGTCATGGGAAGGAGCCGTCACCTTCACTTCCGCCGAAGAGGTGCTTTGCCGCTGCTCACCCAGATTAAAGTTTAATACCTGGAAGCTGCCGCCCCCTTCCACCACCAAATCCAACGCTTGGTTGATCAAGCCTGCATCCAGCAAATGTCCTTCCATCCGCACGATCCGGCTTTCCACAGTTGCACTGGCATGAAGATCCGCCAACACGGGTTCCGTGGTTCGCAGGGTCAAGCATTTTGCGGCACCCCCCGCTTTCAAAAACTCGGTGAGTGGCGTTTCCAGCACGTCAAACCCTGCGGCGCTCAGCCTGCGCTTTAACTCATCGCTGGCTTTGTTCATCACCACGATCTTGCCAATATTCACCGCATTGCAGGCAAAGGTGAGGGCATCGGGTTCACCAATGGGAATCCGCTTTGCTTCCGGCACCCGCAGTTCAATCAAGCGGTTGGAGTAGGAGTCGAATGCAGGCGGATAGTAAAGCAAATAGCCACCCGTTAAGGGGCAAAAGCAGGTATCGAGGTGATAGAAGCGCTCATCCATCAGCCGCAGCGACAACACTTCCACATCCAGCCACTTTGCTAAATAGGGATGGGAATCAAGTTCAGAGCGGAAGCCATACCCCGCCCACAACCAACGCCCTTCGCGATCGAGCAAGGCATCCCCTGCCCCTTCAAACGGCAAATCTTTAGGCAACTCATGCACTGTAAAACCTTGATCGGCAAACCACTGCTTGAAAAACGGTTCTTCGCCCTGGCGCTCTTTGTGGAAAAAGCGGCTCAGCACCACTTCTTTGCCCAGCACTAAGCCCGCGTTGGCAGTAAACACCATATCGGGGACACCTTTCTCAGGCTTAACCAGATCCACGATCGCCCGGTCTTTAAGCACCTGAAACAGCCCTTGCCATTGTTCCACGGCGCGATCGCGAGAAGACTTGTGGACATTTCCTTCCATCCACGGGTTAATCACATAGTCCACGTCATAGTGGTCAGGCGCACACATCAAGATGCGGATTTCAGAAGTCATAACATTCAACTTGTAGATGGGTAGGAAACAAACGTAAACACAGCCAAAAGATTAGCCAATCTTCCATATTACTATTGCCTGGATTGCCAAAAAGCCAATCCAAACACCTTACGGTTAGGAACCTTTGACAATCTTCCAGAAAGGTTTATATCGTTGAGAGAGGACATTAACTGATGCGATACGCAGTCGTGATTGAAGCGGCAGAGGGAAACTACTCCGCCTATGTGCCTGATTTGCCAGGATGTATCGCGGTGGGGGACACGATAGAGGACATTGAGCAAATGATTCGAGAGGCAATCGAGTTTCACCTGGAAGGAATGCGATTGAATGGAGAGCGAATTCCAGAACCATCCAGCTTATGCCAGTATGTTGAGGTGCCAGAGGTTGCGTGATTTGCAGGTTATACAGGTGGAAGATTATGATTCCAGTCAATGAAGCTCAGCAGCAGTTACAAGATTTGATCAATTCCGTGAGTCAATCGCATCAACCTATCCTAATTGCGGGACAAAGTAGCAACGCAGTGTTGGTGTCTGAGGCAGATTGGGCATCGGTACAAGAAACACTGTATCTGCTCTCAGTGCCAGGAATGCGGGAATCGATTCGAGAAGGATTGGCAACGCCGATCGCGGAGTGCGATCGTGAGTTGGAATGGTGAAGCGATCGCGGCTGTTGATTGGTAAGGTTGGGAAATGCGATCGCCCCATTAAGCTAAAATCTTCTATAAATTTCTCAAATTTTGCCGTCTTTACAATTTATGACACTTGAAGAATTACAAATTGCGCTGGTAGATATTAATAACTTAGTGACTACGTTCCAAACATCAGCAGCTTTAGAAAAGTATTACGCTGAAAGTATTGTGATGATTGAAGGAGATGGAACAATCACCACTGGTAAAGAAGCCTGTCGTCAGGGAAGAGAAGTATTTTTCAAAGAACTGTTAATTGAATTTAGAGAGTCAAAACTAGTCAGTCAAGATATTGCCGTTTCAGCCGACAAAGAGTATGACTTTGTAGTCATTTCCAATTGGTACAACGATTTCACCATCAAAGTTTACGACCAAATCATTGATACAAGGAGTAACCAAATATCAATTGGTTTTTGGAAAGATGGTTTAGTCATCAAAGAGAGTTATAACTACCCAGTTATTTCAGTCGTTTGATGTACAACGCAATACAAAACTATCAGTTCAATCACTAAAACAGAAACTCTTTTATTGCTAATGACCGACTATCTCTATCTCTATCCACCCCTGTTGGCAGGCAAACTCGTTAAACGCTACAAACGATTTTTTGCCGATGTGGAATTGGTTTCTGGGGAAGTGGTGACGGCGCATTGCCCTAATACGGGACCGATGACGGGCGTTTCTACCCTGGGCAGTCCGGTGTATGTGTCTGAAACCGATAGCCCAACCCGCAAACTGCGCTATACCTTGGAAATGATTGAGGTGTATGACAATCAACCGACTTGGGTGGGAGTGAATACTAATTTGCCGAACCGAATTACTCAATTGGCGTTAGTCAACAAGCTGATTCCTGAAGTGGGAGACTACAGCGAGATTCGGGGGGAGGTGCCTTATGGACAGGATAAAAAAAGTCGGATTGATTTTTTGCTAACGGGTGCCTGTAAGCCGATTTATGTTGAGGTGAAAAGCACGACTTGGGCGCAAGGTGACTTGGTGTTATTTCCTGATACGGTGACGACTCGCGGACAAAAACACCTGAAGGAACTGATGGCGCTGCTGCCCGGTGCCGTTCCCGTGATGCTGTATTTCATTAATCGGGCAGATTGCCCCTATTTTGCCCCCGGCGATCGCGCTGATCCAACCTACGGTACGCTGTTTCGAGAAGCGATCGCCCTGGGGGTGAAAGTGCTGCCCTGTCGCTTTGAAGTGTCGCCCGTAGGTATTCGCTACTTGGGTTTAGCAGAGTTGAAGCTCCCGTAAGCATTCTGCCTTCACTTTAGAGCGATCGCACAGGTTCCTCTCGCCCAACCCCATTCTTCCGTTCCAACCGAGACTTCTGACCCCGGACGCACATTGCCTTTTCCTAAATCCACTAGCGAAATCGCCGTGGCAGCTTGGAATGCGCCCCGATAGATAGGCTGTCCTTGGTCGTTGTTGCGATCGAAGGTTAGTGGCGAGACGTAGGTTGGTTGTCCCGATCGCGTCCAGGTAATTTGGGTAAAGCGACCATCCAAAAATTTTGCATCATAGTCCCAGCCGTTGCTTTTACGCCCAGTACAGGAAAATGTTTGAATTGCATTAGACTGTGGAGTTGAACTTGGCTGTGGAGCCACAGTTGGCGGCTGAGTCGCAGCTGGCGGCTGAGTCGCAGTTGGTGATTGAGCCACATTTGGCGGTGTGGGGGAGCAACCTGTCCCAGCAACTATCAGGCTAATTCCAATCAACCCAGCGGCGATTGTTTGGGTCATCTTGTTCGTCATCAATCGTTTCCCGAAGTAGGTTATTTTGAATCCAACGTTAGTGCTTGCTGTGATTTAGAAAAATCAATCGGTGATGCAGCTTTCGTCCTTTTCAAGATATTTTGCAGAGATAACTGAAAGGGCTTATCAATACAGTAGAGCAAGAAAATATGAAACTAATAGGGCGAGAAACACCACCTTTTGCTACTTTCGTTTGAACTAAATTGTCCGAGTACTTTGACTCAAAAACTGCCTTTAAAACGAAAGGGCGATCGCAGACAACAAAAAGAACGTGCCAAAAAAACGTGCCAAATTTGCAAGCTAGAGTACCATGCTCCAGAGGAGTGTTCCGGTTTGCAAAAGTGGCTTCTAGAAACAAGATTAGAGTGCATAAACTTTAAGTTTTCTATCTAGTCTCAGGTTGATTGTGGTCTTCATTGAAAGCTTTTTTATTGCTGTGCTTAGAACTATTCGTCTCCTGATCAATCGGTTGAATCTGAGTGAACTGCTGCCAAAATTCAGCCGTCTGTCCCAGCGCAGGCTGACGTTAATTGGGTATGCGCTACTCACTGCCGCGATCGCAATTGGTTTAGCCTCTCCATCCATTTTCCCAGAAACTGCTCGTGCCGTAGAAGTAAACTCTAATCAAGTTGCTATGGGCACTTGGGTAGGAGCTTCTTTCCCGGTAGAAAACTTTCAAACCTATACCTCTCCGTTTGGGTTACGACGATCGCCCGATGGCGCTTACAGTCAGGAATATCATCGAGGATTGGATATGGCAGCACCTCAAGGAAGTTATATTCGCAATTGGTGGACAGGCAAAGTGGTTGAGGTGTCGGATGATAGCGCCTGTGGCACCTCCGTTGTCGTGGAATCGGGGCAATGGGAACATATCTATTGCCACATGAACGGACACGTAGAGAAAGAAGACGGTAAGCGCTCCATGGTCGATCGCGCAGGGGGCATCCAAATTTGGGAAGGACAAACGGTACAGGCAGGCGTGCGGATTGGGCGAGTTGGCATGACCGGGCGCACTACCGGACCTCATCTGCATTGGGGACTCAAGTTTAGTGGAAAATGGGTAGACCCCGCGTTAGTGCTACGGGCAATGTATAGCGAACAGGCAAATAGGCGATCGCTCTCAGCAGTGCCGCCATCCGTGCGTTAATCCACTCTTATCCGTTTGAAGTTGAACCGCAACAGATAACTGTCTAAAAACGACAACGCTTCCAGGTTTCAAAACTCAAAACTCAAAACTCAAAACTCAAAACTCAAAACTCAAAACTCAAAACTCAAAACTCAAAACTCAAAACTCAAAATATCTCCTGCGGAGACGCTTCGCGAACAAAACTCAAAACTCCACGTCCCCACCTCGCCCAAATACTCGGATAATAAAAGAGCGATATTCACTTTAATTTTGCTATGCAGACCACTGATCGATTGATTGATAATTCCCTAAGTTCCTTGCCCGATCGCATTGCGTCTGTTAGCCGTACCACTGGCGAAACCGATGTGCAGGTGATGCTTAACCTTGATGGCACGGGACACTGTGTGGCTAAAACGGGAATTCCTTTTTTGGATCACATGCTGCATCAAATCTCGTCCCACGGCTTGATTGACTTAGACGTGCGGGCAACGGGAGATATTGAAATTGATGATCATCACACCAATGAGGATGTGGGAATTACCTTAGGCATGGCGTTAGGGAAAGCGTTGGGCGATCGCAAAGGCATTGTCCGCTTTGGTCACTTTGTTGCCCCGTTAGACGAAGCCTTAGTGCAAGTTGCCTTAGATTTTTCGGGTCGTCCCCATCTCAGCTATGGTTTGCAGATTCCAACTCAGCGCGTGGGCACCTATGACACTCAACTGGTGCGCGAATTTTTTGTGGCGATCGTCAATCATGCCCAAATTACTCTACACATCCGCCAGCTAGACGGCATCAACTCACACCATATTATTGAAGCGACGTTCAAGGCATTTGCGCGATCGCTGCGGATGGCAACTGAAGTAGATTCTCGCCGTGCTAACACCATTCCCAGTTCTAAAGGAGTGCTTTGAAGCCACAAAAAGTAAAAAAAGGCAGCGGCATTACTGAATCTGGGGATGAAATTTGTAGGGGCAATCCCTTGTGGTTGCCCTTTATCTCCGGTAGGGTAGGCACAAAACCTATCCCTACAGTCAAAAATCATATTGTGGCGATCAATCGTGTGCCGCCGGATGAAAATTGGGTTGTAAATACCAAAGACAATGAGGAACCGATCGCAGCAGCATTTTTTCTTTCGTTAGCCAAAACTGCCCCATCTCCCGCCAAACTGACCAGCGCCAAAGACACCGATCCTGATACAGCAAGGTCAGCGTACACCGATTTAACAAGCCCAAGACGAAGGCACAGCCGATCGCCAATCCTGCAACCCGGAGCAGATAATTTTGGCTCACAGTTTGTAGCACCTCGTAGGCGACGGCTTTATGCTCAATTTCTTCTAGCGCGTGCCATTCAAGCATTGCCTTGAGGGTCGGCTCTGCTGCGGCTAGCAAATCACTGGCAAGAACCACCTCAGACAGCAGAACCGTGAGATGCTCCATACCCGCGATCGCTGCCAAATTCAACCGCCAATCCAGCCGTTGCAGACTGGTTAAAATCCAATCTTCCATCTTCAAACAGGCTTTTAGCTCATACCCTTGCTGTCGCAAAATTTCCCCAAATTGGGCGTGTTGCTCTGCATGTTGGGCTTCTTGCAGAATAAACCCGCGCACATTTTGCCTGAGTGGACTCGCTGTAATGTGCTTGAGACGAGACTGGACATGTCTAACCATCCAATATTCCACAGCCGGTAAGGTTAAATGCAAGCTGTTAAACAGATGCGTTTTGAACGGACTGCCCCTCACCCAATGGCGGTCAACTGATACGGGCAGATTAAACTGGACGGCT
This sequence comes from Sivoneniella epilithica UHCC 1019, assembly GCF_040830845.1. NCBI lineage: Bacteria > Bacillati > Cyanobacteriota > Cyanophyceae > Leptolyngbyales > Leptolyngbyaceae > Sivoneniella > Sivoneniella epilithica. Next base: position 40,546 of record NZ_JBFPDP010000004.1, on the reverse strand, counting down.
CGAACGGTGATCACTCGGTTTGCCTGATGACTAAAGCTCGTTTCTTTTGAAATAACACGATCGCCCGAATCATTGCCATCACTCGTTAGAGTCACTCACGGATAGCACCGTTGGTTTAAGCAACAAGTAATCATGGCAGAGATCGCATCTGTGACAGCAAAACATAGCCCGTTCCCACCATCATCAAACTGTCAAATCGATCCAACACTCCGCCATGTCCGGGTAGTAAATTGCTGTAATCTTTGACCTGACATAGCCGTTTCAGGTAGGAAGCCAGCACATCTCCGGCAAACGCCAACAAAGCGGTGGTCATGCCCATCAACAGAGCCGTCAGCGTTGAAAAGCCCACCCAATCTCGCGCCAATATCGCGGCAATTAAGCAAAATATAGTGCCGCCGATCAGTCCTTCTAAGGTTTTGCCAGGGCTGATGTGAGGCAGGAGTTTTTGTCTGCCCAGAAGTTGTCCGGTAACCTGACAAAATCCGTCGAAGGTGAAGACTTGAAAGTAGATAAACAGCAGAAAAAATCGCCCAAACACCATGGAGAAAGCGATAAAGCCAGCAGCAATGACCAGATAAATCCCTAGTACCAGCAGTTGAAACGATCGCTTGGGCGACGCAGCTAAAACCCGGATAATTTCCCCCAGCCCGATCGCAGAAATTAAGATAGCGGTGACATAAAAGTAATCCAACAAAATACTCGCGATCGCGCCGCTCACAATGGCAATGTAGGTCAAAAATTTAAACCAGCGCTGTTGGCTTGTGTTTGCATCAACCTTACGGTTAGCGAAATACATGCCGATTCCGCCCAGCAGCAGAAAAAACGCAATATAGATAAAAATGGGATGCATTATTGATTCGCGTCACGCCATACCCAAAATAAGCCTTTCACATCCGTTTGCGGCTCAGACAGGAGCAGCACAATTAGAATTTCTTCCAGGCAGGCTAAAATTCCCCACCCGATCGCCAGATAGAACAGCCAGTCCCAAAAGCCAAACCAAAGCAACCCCATCATGCAGGCTCCTTGGAGATAAGCCGTCACTTTAAAGCTGTAGGTATGTAGCCCAATAATGCTGCGAAACTTGACGAGCATGACCAGATACAACATGAACCAAGCGATCGCAAAGGCAATGATCCAAAAAATATGGGGCGCAATTTCCTCGCCTCTAAAGCTAAAAACTGCCCAGAAACCAGCGATATAAGTTGCTGTATCTGCCCAAGAGTCTAGTTTTGCCCCCAATTCACTTTCCAGGCTAAACGTTCGAGCGATCCAGCCATCCAAAATATCAGTCACTAAACTAACCAAGAAAAAAACCGAAAAAATTCTTTCTTGCTCTTCAACAATCAAAAATATTAGTAGTGGAAATACTGCCAACCGATACAGCGATAGAGTGTTTGGAATAGTCCAAATGGCTGTTTTTTCTGTCATAAAACTCTTACCTTGGTGAAGCTTTCGCCTGTGCGATTCGTTTAGTAAGCAATAGCAGAACTCGTCTATTCCTGGCTATAGAATGGTCACAGGGTTACTAGCAGTCATTGAGAAACGCCATGCTGATTCAAGAACGAGAAACAACGCGGAATTGGCAACCCATTATCCAGCAATTTGAGGCGATCGCGGGCAAAAATAATGTGGTTCGGCGTAAGGAAGAACTGCTGGTGTATGAATGCGATGGCTTGACCAGTTATCGGAATCGTCCGGATGTGGTGGTATTGCCTAGAACCACGGCAGAAGTTGCGGCGATCGTCCAAGTATGCGCCCAAAACCAGATTCCCTTTGTGACTCGTGGATCGGGCACGGGCTTATCGGGTGGGGCGCTGCCCGTGGATGGATGCGTGCTGATCGTCACGACGTTGATGAAGCAAATTTTGGAGATTGACCTAGAAAATCAGCGGGTAGTGGTGCAGCCCGGAGTGATCAATAGCTGGGTGACGCAGGCGGTGAGCGGAGCCGGTTTTTTCTATGCGCCCGACCCCTCTAGCCAAATTATTTGCTCGATCGGCGGCAATGTGGCAGAAAATTCTGGCGGTGTCCATTGCTTGAAATATGGCGTGACGACGAATCATGTGTTGGGTTTAAAGGTTGTTACGCCTACGGGTGAGATTGTGGACATGGGCGGTTCGCTGCCAGAAATGCCGGGATATGACCTGACAGGCGTGTTTGTCGGCTCGGAGGGCACCTTGGGCATTGCCACCGAAGTGACGCTGCGATTGGTGAAAACGCCAGAATCGATTCGCGTGTTGCTGGCAGACTTTACCAGTGTAGAAGCAGCGGCGGCGACGGTTTCGGATATTATCGGCGCGGGGATTATTCCGGGCGGCATAGAAATGATGGATAACCTCAGCATTAATGCGGTGGAGGATGTGGTGGCGACGAACTGCTACCCTCGCGATGCGGTGGCGATTTTGCTGGTGGAGGTGGATGGACTGGAGGTGGAGGCGGCGGAAAACACGAAGCGGGTGGAGGCAATTTGTTTGCAGAATGGCGCACGTCATGTTCGGATTGCCACGGATGCGGATGAACGTTTGACGCTATGGAAGGGGCGCAAGGCTGCATTTGCTGCCATGGGGAAGCTGTCGCCAGATTACTATGTGCAGGATGGGGTGATTCCTCGGACGAAGCTGGAATATGTGCTGAAGACCATTGCAGAGTTGGGCGATCGCTATGGTTATTATGTGGCGAATGTGTTTCATGCAGGCGATGGCAATCTGCATCCGCTAATTTTGTATGACAATGCGGTTCCGGGTGCGCTGGAGCAGGTGGAGGAGTTGGGCGGCGAGATTCTGAAGCTGTGTGTGAAAGTGGGCGGCAGTATTTCGGGGGAACATGGCATTGGAGCCGATAAGCGCTGCTATATGCCGGAAATGTTCTCACCAGCAGACCTGGAAACGATGCAGTGGGTGCGCCAAGCGATCGATCCGCAAACGATCGCGAATCCAACTAAGCTGTTTCCCACACCCCGCACCTGTGGCGAAGCCGCTAAACCATCCGCTAGCCAAGCGTTTGCAGGAGTCGATCGCTTTTAGTCTGCGCGAGTGGATGGGTGTTTGAAACTGAATGGGCGATCGCAGTTCTCAATCCCCTACCTTGCAACGGTTTGAGCCACTTATCGTTAAATTTTGTTCCGCGCAAAGCCTCAAACCTATGTCCAATAGCGTTTCTAGCCAAAATGGTTTTACATTAATTTCCCGATTTCAGAGTTTTATTGCTATGATTGAGCCAGTTCGCGCAATTGAACCTCGAAAACCAAATACAATGGCTATCACAGCCACCCGCTATCGCAACCACTCCTAAACCCTTTCAGGGATTGAAACTTACAGCCAATACACACTTTATCATTAAAGATATCATCGCAACCACTCCTAAACCCTTTCAGGGATTGAAACAAGCTAATTTTATGGTAGATATGATTGATCCTGATATCGCAACCACTCCTAAACCCTTTCAGGGATTGAAACAGGAGGTAGTTTAAATGCTAATAGTAATAGCATTGATCGCAACCACTCCTAAACCCTTTCAGGGATTGAAACAGGTAGTAGTGACTCAATTGATCGTAACATTTTTTCATCGCAACCACTCCTAAACCCTTTCAGGGATTGAAACGGAGGTGCAGCATTAACAGGATATAAAAATGTTAAAATCGCAACCACTCCTAAACCCTTTCAGGGATTGAAACTGCCCCACATAATTTCCCAATGTTTGCACCTCTGATCGCAACCACTCCTAAACCCTTTCAGGGATTGAAACCGCAGGCTTTGATTTTCATTACTTCAGGGCTTTCAAGATCGCAACCACTCCTAAACCCTTTCAGGGATTGAAACCCCGGTGATGGGGGGCGATCGCGTAAGCCATTTGGATCGCAACCACTCCTAAACCCTTTCAGGGATTGAAACCGGAAGCTGGAGCATGGAGAGCATTACCGCAAACCATCGCAACCACTCCTAAACCCTTTCAGGGATTGAAACGAGGCACACCCGCGCCACCGGGGGGATTGCCCGAATCGCAACCACTCCTAAACCCTTTCAGGGATTGAAACGCACTACCAGCCGGATCAGCCCCCACTTGCCCAGATCATCGCAACCACTCCTAAACCCTTTCAGGGATTGAAACGAGGGCGCTGTCCCTCAGTTGATGTCTGTTCCGTTATCGCAACCACTCCTAAACCCTTTCAGGGATTGAAACGTGTCGGTTGATCCGGCGATCGCCAGGGCGCGGGAATCGCAACCACTCCTAAACCCTTTCAGGGATTGAAACGATCTTCATCAAATGATTCGGCGCGATAGACGGTGATCGCAACCACTCCTAAACCCTTTCAGGGATTGAAACGGGCATATTACAGCCCAATCTTCACACACAGTACAGAAATCGCAACCACTCCTAAACCCTTTCAGGGATTGAAACATGGGCACCGCGCCGCCCTTGGCAAAATCCAACAATCGCAACCACTCCTAAACCCTTTCAGGGATTGAAACTTCTCACATGAAGCTTGAGAGCGATAAGCTTTCCTATCGCAACCACTCCTAAACCCTTTCAGGGATTGAAACGTCGCCTCTCTCTTGTGTATGTATCTACTATATAATCGCAACCACTCCTAAACCCTTTCAGGGATTGAAACTGATTTCAGCGTCTCTCATGCCACTTCCCTTTTCATCGCAACCACTCCTAAACCCTTTCAGGGATTGAAACAATCTTCTAACTCATCATCCATTTCTTGAGTATAAATCGCAACCACTCCTAAACCCTTTCAGGGATTGAAACCTTAGCTTTTTCTAACGATTTACTAGGATCAGATTATATCGCAACCACTCCTAAACCCTTTCAGGGATTGAAACTGGGTGAAGCGAAAACGAAGCGTTGTCAACGGTTATCGCAACCACTCCTAAACCCTTTCAGGGATTGAAACCTCGAAAGCAGTGAGGGCAGGGCGGTAGGACGGAATCGCAACCACTCCTAAACCCTTTCAGGGATTGAAACAACAGCTTCAATCCTGCCGGGGCTGGACCCGCAAATCGCAACCACTCCTAAACCCTTTCAGGGATTGAAACGAAGAATAGAGTTGATAAAGTCTCTTTACATCAAATCGCAACCACTCCTAAACCCTTTCAGGGATTGAAACAAACGCATCTTTATAATATTGTAATTTCTGTGCGTGGATCGCAACCACTCCTAAACCCTTTCAGGGATTGAAACCTGCTGAAACCTTGCCACCACCGCAACTGGCTACCATCGCAACCACTCCTAAACCCTTTCAGGGATTGAAACGTAGCACGGGCGATCGCCACCGTATTAGTGGCAGATCGCAACCACTCCTAAACCCTTTCAGGGATTGAAACTAGGCGAAGCCCTAGCCACGCTCACAGGCACCGAATCGCAACCACTCCTAAACCCTTTCAGGGATTGAAACTTGTGGGACGAAAGGATCTTTCAGAGAAACGCCCATCGCAACCACTCCTAAACCCTTTCAGGGATTGAAACAACTGGACTTATTACCAACAAGGGCACCATATTGATCGCAACCACTCCTAAACCCTTTCAGGGATTGAAACTTTGAACGTGGCTTAGTCGCAAAGAATGGCAGTAATCGCAACCACTCCTAAACCCTTTCAGGGATTGAAACTATCAAGCGTAAGGATGATGAGGAAGGTACACCTTTATCGCAACCACTCCTAAACCCTTTCAGGGATTGAAACCAAAGGTGCAAGGCTGTAAATATAGAAGAGAAAGATCGCAACCACTCCTAAACCCTTTCAGGGATTGAAACCGTAAAAGCCAAAACTGACCTGCTCACAGCCACAGATCGCAACCACTCCTAAACCCTTTCAGGGATTGAAACTTTTGTAATGAAAGTTATCATTTTGCCTCGTTTAATCGCAACCACTCCTAAACCCTTTCAGGGATTGAAACAAGAGAAAAAGTTATTACAGAGTTGCAATAAAAAAATCGCAACCACTCCTAAACCCTTTCAGGGATTGAAACACTTAATTATCATTTTTCAGCTAAGTTACCAGAAAATCGCAACCACTCCTAAACCCTTTCAGGGATTGAAACCAATGCGATCGTCTTTCTTACGTAAACCGATTTCATCGCAACCACTCCTAAACCCTTTCAGGGATTGAAACAACCTCTATATATATAGAGGGAATAACAAACTATCCCATCGCAACCACTCCTAAACCCTTTCAGGGATTGAAACGTGCCCGCTGGCGAAATCCGGTGACCAATGCCAAATCGCAACCACTCCTAAACCCTTTCAGGGATTGAAACCTGCGATCGGACGATTCGAGCGCGGCGAACGGTGATCGCAACCACTCCTAAACCCTTTCAGGGATTGAAACCAAAAAAGGAGGAGGAGCTAATTATCAAGCTGCTATCGCAACCACTCCTAAACCCTTTCAGGGATTGAAACAGAACCTTTCCGCTGAGTTGCCTTCTTAATTGTTCATCGCAACCACTCCTAAACCCTTTCAGGGATTGAAACAGAGAAGCACTAGAACTCTATCGACAAACAACTAATCGCAACCACCCCTAAACCCTTTCAGGGATTGAAACGAGTGGCGGACATCGACTCAGGGACGCTCGTTCAAATCGCAACCACCCCTAAACCCTTTCAGGGATTGAAACCCCGTGGGGCGACTGGGCAGCGAAGCAAATCACAGCATCGCAACCACCCCTAAACCCTTTCAGGGATTGAAACTGCTTCTTTCTGCTGAGCGGACACCGCTTTCAAGATCGCAACCACCCCTAAACCCTTTCAGGGATTGAAACTATCTGTGTTGACTGGGCTGACAGGTGTATCGGTAATCGCAACCACCCCTAAACCCTTTCAGGGATTGAAACAGAGAAGCACTAGAACTCTATCGACAAACAACTAATCGCAACCACCCCTAAACCCTTTCAGGGATTGAAACATCAAGAAATCCTGAGTGGGATCAAGAGCGGGTTATATCGCAACCACCCCTAAACCCTTTCAGGGATTGAAACAGTAATAGGTGATAGATCTTCATAAATATTCTGCGATCGCAACCACCCCTAAACCCTTTCAGGGATTGAAACAATGGAGTAGCGCTATGGTTGCTGTAAATCCATTTGATCGCAACCACCCCTAAACCCTTTCAGGGATTGAAACGGAGGCTAGCGATCGCGTTTCAACGAACTCGCGGGAATCGCAACCACCCCTAAACCCTTTCAGGGATTGAAACAAGTCGATCGCGCAACTACCGGGTATTGGACTGATCGCAACCACCCCTAAACCCTTTCAGGGATTGAAACTGAGGTAGTCTCTATGGTTTTCGGCTTCAAATCATCGCAACCACCCCTAAACCCTTTCAGGGATTGAAACCCAGCCCTGGGAACGGATCGCCATGAAAGATATTTGCGACATCATCGCAACCACCCCTAAACCCTTTCAGGGATTGAAACTCAAGAGATGTTTCAAGGCGTTTCAAAGGTCTGAATCGCAACCACCCCTAAACCCTTTCAGGGATTGAAACCAGGGTTGGTTTTGATTTAGGCGATCGCAGGCATGTTCCAAAATCGCAACCACCCCTAAACCCTTTCAGGGATTGAAACGTAATGTTTCACATCAGCGATAGTGGCATAGCCCAGAACATGAATCGCAACCACCCCTAAACCCTTTCAGGGATTGAAACCGAAACTATAACTCCAGTACTGATAGGGAAGGAAATCGCAACCACCCCTAAACCCTTTCAGGGATTGAAACTAGAGCCGATGCTCAGGCGATCGCCCGGATTTGCATCGCAACCACCCCTAAACCCTTTCAGGGATTGAAACCTTTAGCGACTCGCTCCCATTCCAAATATTGGCGATCGCAACCACCCCTAAACCCTTTCAGGGATTGAAACTCTAGCTCCATGCGGCGTAACCCATGCTCGGAGCTTTGCTGATCGCAACCACCCCTAAACCCTTTCAGGGATTGAAACAGGCGAGAAATTGGTGGCTGAAATCAGTGAAACTGGGTTCCAAATCGCAACCACCCCTAAACCCTTTCAGGGATTGAAACCTTCGTCGTGGCGCCATTCCGCCTCCGCCTCATCGTCAATCGCAACCACCCCTAAACCCTTTCAGGGATTGAAACTTATTAGGAGCTTAGCGATGAACATTGCAAAAGATTATCGCAACCACCCCTAAACCCTTTCAGGGATTGAAACAAAGAAAGGGGGGATTGAGCCTGTACTGGGTTCTGATCGCAACCACCCCTAAACCCTTTCAGGGATTGAAACAGCTAGCAGATTAACATAACGCCACCCCTCATCAATCGCAACCACCCCTAAACCCTTTCAGGGATTGAAACCTACGATACGCTACCTTTCAAGCACTACGAGCTAATCGCAACCACCCCTAAACCCTTTCAGGGATTGAAACAGGTTCCACATATCGAGGATCGCTACCTCATCAATCGCAACCACCCCTAAACCCTTTCAGGGATTGAAACTCTGTAGGGAATGTGTAAGAAAGTACGGTCTAGAATCGCAACCACCCCTAAACCCTTTCAGGGATTGAAACGGCGGCAATCATCCTTGGTGGAATGACAACTGTAATCGCAACCACCCCTAAACCCTTTCAGGGATTGAAACTGATAGCAGTGTGTATTCTTCTTGTAGATCGCCTAATATCGCAACCACCCCTAAACCCTTTCAGGGATTGAAACTCTACCCTTCTCACTAAATCGCCCATCTCACTTTATCGCAACCACCCCTAAACCCTTTCAGGGATTGAAACTTCATGATGAGGTGAAAAAATGGGCACTCTAGCTATCGCAACCACCCCTAAACCCTTTCAGGGATTGAAACAGGACAGAAGTAGGCTTCATCAATCTGGGGGAATATCGCAACCACCCCTAAACCCTTTCAGGGATTGAAACCGGGAAAGTTTGTCGTTGCTCTGATACTGGATAGTCTCGAATCGCAACCACCCCTAAACCCTTTCAGGGATTGAAACCGGGTAGCTCTATATACTCGTCTCCAAATGGCTCGAATCGCAACCACCCCTAAACCCTTTCAGGGATTGAAACATCTCCACTGAACTCACCAGCGCCGCTCAATCCCAATCGCAACCACCCCTAAACCCTTTCAGGGATTGAAACCAACACTGCTGCGGTTGTGGTAGAAGCGATTCCGTAATCGCAACCACCCCTAAACCCTTTCAGGGATTGAAACTGGTACGGCGCTTGCGGGAAGCGGCAACTTTGAATCGCAACCACCCCTAAACCCTTTCAGGGATTGAAACGCAGGCGCGCCAACAAGCCCAGGATCAGAGCTTCATCGCAACCACCCCTAAACCCTTTCAGGGATTGAAACTTCGATCCTCGCTTTTTGAAGGCATGGGCATCAGCTTGTGTCCATCAATCGCAACCACCCCTAAACCCTTTCAGGGATTGAAACGAAGCACCTCTACCCCTTCGCCACTCCTGAAGGGCACATCGATCGCAACCACCCCTAAACCCTTTCAGGGATTGAAACAGTTAGGTCATTGACTCCGGCGATCGCCTGGGCGAATCGCAACCACCCCTAAACCCTTTCAGGGATTGAAACACATATTTACGATGGATGAGAGAGCGATCGCACTTCATCGCAACCACCCCTAAACCCTTTCAGGGATTGAAACCAAACTCTAGGTAAGGTGGATCGAGATAAACGAAATCACCTATCGCAACCACCCCTAAACCCTTTCAGGGATTGAAACATGGCTGTTCTGGGGTAGTGCGGGGGCACGACTCCCGCATCGCAACCACCCCTAAACCCTTTCAGGGATTGAAACGAACGCTTCACTATCGCGGGTGGACGTACTTACACGATCGCAACCACCCCTAAACCCTTTCAGGGATTGAAACTTCACAAAATGCTTCTAGTACCTCAGTGCGAGCATTTAGATCGCAACCACCCCTAAACCCTTTCAGGGATTGAAACGCTAGGTAAGCGCTACTCGCTGTATGGATTAGGAAATCGCAACCACCCCTAAACCCTTTCAGGGATTGAAACCACCGGGCAGCAGGTGACCTGGACGGCGAATCAAATCGCAACCACCCCTAAACCCTTTCAGGGATTGAAACGCTGCAAGCCGGAGTCAAGGTGACAGAGGCGTTTATCGCAACCACCCCTAAACCCTTTCAGGGATTGAAACTCGCTATATTTGGGTGCCCTACCGCAAGCTTATCCATCGCAACCACCCCTAAACCCTTTCAGGGATTGAAACGAGCAAGTTGAACTGCTGCAACTACAACATCAATTATCGCAACCACCCCTAAACCCTTTCAGGGATTGAAACTCTGCATTGATCACGTCAACATCCGCAAAGCTTTTATCGCAACCACCCCTAAACCCTTTCAGGGATTGAAACGACGAATCACGCCACCTTTGCGATCGCCATAAGCTATCGCAACCACCCCTAAACCCTTTCAGGGATTGAAACCTGCACCCGGTCTTTCAAGCCAGTTGGCAACGCCGCGATCGCATCGCAACCACCCCTAAACCCTTTCAGGGATTGAAACTAGCGATGCCCTGATCTTCTTAAAAATGCCCTCGCATCGCAACCACCCCTAAACCCTTTCAGGGATTGAAACCTATACCACCTACAAATTTCACCCAAATGCCCACATCGCAACCACCCCTAAACCCTTTCAGGGATTGAAACGCCGCGTTCATCGTGGGGCGGAAAGAGTGACCAGGATCGCAACCACCCCTAAACCCTTTCAGGGATTGAAACTATTCTGGCAGCACTAGAAGCTACCGTCCCAAGATTCCAAGATCGCAACCACCCCTAAACCCTTTCAGGGATTGAAACTTCAAAGTAAAAAAAGCCATACACCGTAACCCCAGATATCGCAACCACCCCTAAACCCTTTCAGGGATTGAAACCATCTCTGACCCAAGCACAGATCGATCAGAACGCGATCGCAACCACCCCTAAACCCTTTCAGGGATTGAAACATTAGCAGCCTTGGATGTGGCGCGGTCGGGCAAAATCGCAACCACCCCTAAACCCTTTCAGGGATTGAAACGTACATCAGCACATCCTGCACAGTGAGGCAGGTTGCATCGCAACCACCCCTAAACCCTTTCAGGGATTGAAACGAATGAAATTGAGCGGCAGGCGAGGGACGATTGATCGCAACCACCCCTAAACCCTTTCAGGGATTGAAACGGCGAGGATGCCAGCATTGATATTGAACAGTACGATCGCAACCACCCCTAAACCCTTTCAGGGATTGAAACGCTTTATACCGCCCTGACCCGCGCTAAAAAGCTGATCGCAACCACCCCTAAACCCTTTCAGGGATTGAAACTTCTGGTAGAACCTCCTTGAAGGAGATCCCGCCTAATCGCAACCACCCCTAAACCCTTTCAGGGATTGAAACACAACATTCCCTATGTGCGCTTTCGCTGGGGAAAAATCGCAACCACCCCTAAACCCTTTCAGGGATTGAAACTGTCTCTGCCCTCTGGCGATACCGTTAGTTTTTGCATCGCAACCACCCCTAAACCCTTTCAGGGATTGAAACACTATGCTCTGGGCAAGCATTCAGGCAAAAGCGGCTGCACTTTGGAATCGCAACCACCCCTAAACCCTTTCAGGGATTGAAACTGAAGTAATCAGCCAGCGCTCTAAACCTCAATCATTGCCCGATCGCAATCAACCCTAAACCCTTTCAGGGATTGAAACTGGGCGAATGATATGAACTGCCTGCTCTGAATGAATCGCAATCAACACTAAACCCTTACAGGGATTGAAGCGTTCTTAAGAATTAAAGTAAAGATTCAGTTGAGTTCGTAACTGCTCAGAAGTTCCCTCCAGCATCACTTTGCCCTGATCCAGCAAAATCACCCAATCCGAACGGCTCACTACACTATCGCGGTGACTGATTAAAAGAGTAGTTTTTCCCTGCCGTTGAACCAGTAAGCGATCGAGAATCTGAGCTTCCGCTTCGGGGTCAAGGCTGGCGGTGGATTCATCCAAAATCAAAATGGGCGGATTGAACAGGATAGCGCGGGCGATCGCCAGTCGTTGTCGCTGTCCACCTGAAAGATTGGCACCAAATTCTCCCAGGACAGTCTGATAGCTATTTGGCAATCGGCTAATAAACTCATCGGCTCCAGTCAGTTGACAGGCTTGCACAATTGCCTCAAACGATACGCCCGGATTGCCAAGTTGAAAGTTTTCTAAAATGGAACGGCTCCACAAATGGGATTCTTGGGGCACCAACACCACTTGCCGCCGCACACACTCTAGCGCCAAGTCTGCCAGGTTATAAGCACCGATGCGAATAGTGCCAGATTGTAAGGGATATAGCCCCGCCAGCAGTTTCGCCACCGTGCTTTTGCCGCAGCCTGATTTGCCCATGAGAGCGATCGCCTTGCCACCGGGAAGATGCAACGAAAACGCATCGAGCAATTCCACCCGACCCGGATAATGGAATGAAATCTGGTCGCAGTGAATATCGGCACTGCCAGAAAGTGCGATCGCAGGCTTAATCGGCTGACTCTCCACTTCCGAAGTATGGTCAATCACTTCCGTTAAGCGCTCCGTTGCTGTACGGACGCGGGCAAATTCGTCCACAAATCGAATCGATGTACTAATCAATCCTGTAAAGTTCGCATTTAGGCTGCTAAATGCCAGCAGTTGCCCAATACTTAACTCTTTGCTAATCACCAACGTGCTACCCAACCAGAGCAATGCCACGCTGCCAATGCTGGAAACCAGCCCGGAGAATTGCGTGTTGGCAATACCGATTTGATTCGTGCGAAAACTCAAGGTTGCCAGCCGTCCAAATCGCGTTTGCAATTCTTCCCAAAATTGCGTAGTGGCGGCAGTGGTTTTCAGGGTCAGCGCCCCTTTGAAGGTTTCCACCAACACGCCCTGATTCTCAGCATCCAAAATCACCAGATTTCGAGTTTTTTGCTGCAAGGTTGGCAAGAACAGGATAGTGGAAAGGGTCATCAAAACAGCCACGAGAACAGCGGCAATCGTTAGTTTGAGGCTTAGCAGTGTCATAAAGCTGAGAGACACCAACGCGATGAAAACCTGACTGGGTAGCCCAATCACCACTTGTGCCACCAACTGATTGAGGGCTTGGATATCTTGTAAACGGCTAACCACTTCACCGCTGCGGTGGGTTTCGTAATAAGTCAAAGGCAAGTTGAGAATGGCGCGACCAAATTCTAAAATCAGCCCCAGTTCTAGCCGCTGAGCAAAATAAGCAGTCAGGTTGGACTGAACTAAGCCGATGCCACTGCTGAATAGGCTTAGTAGGACAACCGCGATCGCCACGGCGTTCAACAGCTTCAGATCCCCGCGCACCAGCACATCATCCGTCAAGATTTGGATTAAAAACGGCAGGGCGATGGAGAGCAATCCCAAAATCAGGTTTAATACCAGCACTTGGGCAAGCAGCGATCGCGAACTCCACAGGCGCTTTCCCAGTTGGTGAAGGGTGCTGGGGCGATCTCTGCCCCCATCCGTTGAGAACCGCGCTACATCCGGTTCCACCAACAGCAGCACCCAATCCATCCAGCCCTGGCAAAATTCCTGCTCACTCAAATAGCGCAGCCCAATCGCCGGATCAGCAATCACATACTGCTGCCGTCGCTTGCCATAAAACACCACCCAATGATTGCCCTGCCAGTGAATCACCGCAGGCAGTGGCGCTTCATTCAACCGCTGCAAAATCTCTGGTGATGCCTTCACCGATCGCGCATTAAATCCTAGCGCATCCGCCCCCCGCTGCAACCCTAACAGCGTTGTGCCCTGTTGCCCCGTGCCCACCACTTCTCGCAAACGATTGAGGCTGATCAATTGTCCATAGTGCTTGGCGATCGCCCCCAAACACGCCGCCCCACAATCCGCCTCATTATGCTGGAGAAAAACCGCGTACTTCATTTCGATCGCTGCACAGACAAAAGGCAAAAAAGGAACTTAATTCAGTTCTCTTCGCAACCCATAGCCTTTGATCCGCAAAAAACACTCATCAATAGGGATATTTTCCGACCGCCGAATCAAGTGAGATCGCGGCTAAGCTGGTAGCTGGTCAGGGTCAATGCCTTGCGATCGCAAAAACGCCTCTAATCGCTCTCGTTGTTGCCGTTCTTCTGCTGTGCGCTGTTGTGCCTGCTCCTTCGCCTGTCGTTCTTGCTCTGTACATTGGCGCTCTTGTTCTTCCGGGCTGAGGTGGCGATCGCCCTTCTCGTCATACCCAGTCAAAATCTCCTGCGACAGTCCACCGACTATGCCTTGATAGCGCCCAATCCCTAAACCCACCTCCGGCATCCAATACGGCTCACCCACTTGCAATTGATAAACGCCGTTTTCTAACTTGTAGAGTTCAAGCGGTTGATGCTCATCTCGTCGCCAAAATTCGGGATTATACACCAGGTAGTACAGCACACCCAGCTTGGCATACAGCGCAACTTTTTCATCGTATTCACCGCCTGGACGGTGCGACACCATTTCTAATACAAAGCTCGGCACTACGTCACCTTCTTCCCAAGTGGCATAGCTGCGGCGTGATTTACCACCTTTCTTGCGCTCCACTTGTAGGCTCAAAAAGGCATCCGGCACAACCGGAATTTTCGGATTGTCGCCCGTCGTGTGATATACCGCCATGTCTACCCCAAAGTACCAATCCAGCCGCGCTGACCACAGATACGTCAATAAGAGCAGCAGCAAGTTGGGCAGTAGATTTTGATCCTCATTTCGCGGCGGCGAATCAAGCTTTCAGACCACAGGGGTATCGTCCGAACTGGGCAAGTCGGCAGCACTGGGTAAGTTTTGCAAAAGAAATTGGGAAATCACGGGCAGAAACCGCCAGAGACAGTGATGGCTCAAGTATAGAACATGGCTGGGCGGGCGATCGCGGTTGGGAGAGAAGGAAAGGGCGATCGCGGCATTAGGCTATAGTCGGACAAATGCATTGCTGAGGGAAAATGGAAGTAAACATCAAGACATTAACGCCCTTATGGACGGGTGGTGTTGAGACTGGCAAGTGCGATCGCATCCATGAAACCGGCATCCTCGGCAGTCTGCGCTGGTGGATGGAAGTGCTAGTGCGAGGGAGGGGAGGGGATGCTTGCGATCCAACCAAGCAGAAATGCTCATACAAAAACGGACTTTGTGAAGTCTGCAAAATTTTTGGTGCCGAGGGTCAAAAACGGCGGTTTAGGTTAGAGGTTCAAGAGGTTCAAATCTCTGATGCAGTCATTCAGCATCCTATCCAAGCGAATCGCTCCTACACCAATAATCAGGGTAAGTCGAAAACACCAACCTGGTATTTCCCAGATCCAACCCAAAAAGATGTTAGACCGCTACCGCCAAATACTCCTAAGATTGGCACATTTATCCTTAAGATTCAGAGCCTAAATCCAGATTTCAAACCAGAGATCATCGGTGGGTTAATTCAATTTATGGCTGAATGGTCAGCATTAGGTGCGCGACCCCAAATGGGTTTTGGCGTGATTCAAGTAGAGGGAAGTCGCATTGATACCCAACCTCTCTGTAACTGGCTCAAAGCAATAAAAAGTGAATATAAATATCCAGAATTGCCTTCACTACAAAACATCTTCCTGGCGCAGATTCAACCGAAAGAATCAAATTCTTCGTTTAAGGAGCAGGATACCTTTAACTTGAAATATGACCTCCGGCAGCTTTTTAGGACAGAGGAGAGTAAAACAACCCAGACAAGAATTCAGAATCAAGGTGGACGCAAAGATTTAATTCTTAAAAAAGACAGGAAAGATAACAATGTAACCGAGAGTAACGACAACAAAGATTTACGCCACTTCATCATGGGCACAGTGGAAGACGATCGCATGGCTGCCAAAATCAAAATCTCCCGTGCCTATGACAATGACAAGCTAATGCGCGTGTGGGGTTGGGTGCCTGAAGCAGCAGCGGTTTACAACAACGATTGGGACAGAGGGAGAATTGTAGACAAAATTTATCAACATCTGATAGCAAACTATACCTTGCACGATTGGCGAGAAATGAACTCGGAGAGAGATACTGTCACCGCAAATCAAGCTGATGTTCAGGCATTTCTGCGTAGCTTGTTGCAATTGCAGGAGGATAGCTAATGCAGTACGACTTTACGGCAACTTGTAGAGGTTGGCTTGAAAAAGCCTTTTTTGCCAAGGATAAAAAGCAATATTGGCATGAGTGGCGAAGTCGTTATGAGGCAAGCGATCGCGATCTCAAATTTGAAGATTTTGGCTTCACTCCCAATATTGATGATCTCGATCGCCTGCCACATCTCAGCTTCATGTTGCGCATCCCCTTCAAACTGCGAAAACCCTACCTGAGCAAAGACGATCGCACCTTTCACCTGCTCGATAACCCGGTTCGCAAAGACAAAGTGTTTCAAACCCCAATAGTTGCCTCGACAAGCTGGAAAGGAGCATTACGAGCAACCCTTTGGCAATTGAAACACCAAGAGAAAGAAAGATTTACCGATAAAGCAATTGAGCGACTCTTTGGTAATGAGCGTGAAGAAGAAGATCATAAAAAGCTGAAATCAGGGCGGCTCTACTTTTACCCAACTTTCTTTAACAAGGTTGAGTTGGAGGTGATTAACCCCCACGATCGCAAAACAGGCACGGGCAAAAATCCTATTCTGATCGAATCAGTGCCCATCGGGGCAACTGGAGAGTTCGTCTTGCTATACGTTCCCTTTGGTTCAGTGAAGCCAGATGAGGTTGCCCAAGATTTGAAACTGGTTGCCGGGGGAGTAAGCGATATGCTCACAGTCTATGGCTTTGGGGCAAAGACCAGTAGTGGCTTTGGCGTTGCTGAGCTAAACGGCGCAATCCAGTTTGGGATTCGAGCAGATTGGACAGAGTTAAAGCAACCTGAACCCGAACTAAAAACTCCTGAGCCTGAACTACCTCGCTATCTGATTGCACCTGGACAAATTGATCCAGATTTTCTAAACACTGATGGTAGCCTCAAGCCTGAAGCAGACTATCTACAAGGAAAATCTGGCAAGAAAGCAAAACAGCTTTATCAAAAAGCTAAAGATTGGTGGGAACGTGAGGGTCGTCAACTTGCTGAAGCTCCAGCACCAGAGTCATTACCTGAACTCGAACCACCGCCACCAAAAACATCTTTTACCGAAGTATCGTTTGTTAACTGGAATGAGTTGAGCGATCGCACCCAACGCATGGCAGAGCAGTTGCAAAATAGAGGTGAAGTATGAGTGGATCGTTCTGGCGACCATCTGACGAGCAGCGACGCACAATTCTGTTGATGGAAGCTCTTGGACTAATTCATGACTTGGGCAAAATGAGCGATCGCTTTCTAGAGAGCCAAGAGCCGCAAGACCCAAGTAAAACCAAAGTGGAATATGAACACAATTTACTATCTGATCCATGCGCTATTGATACTTACACTCATTACACCTTTATAGCCGACGCTCCAAGTGCAGAATTTATCAAAGGAATTTTGGATATGGCTGCACAGATACCCTGTGCGTTTAGTGAAAGAGCAGATCTAACTACACTTCTCAAGAAAATTGAATTGACATGGAATAACGAGCAATACAACTTTGCTGAGTTAATGCCACTTTTGCTCAATACTGGATTGGCAGTAAATCAAACATCAAACTGGAGCAATGTGATTGGTAAATCAATGCAGCCTGGACTGCTTGTGGGCTATCTACATGGCATTGCTCACATTGAAAAAGAAGGAGAGCCTGACCAACACAAGCAACCTTACAGCAGTGTATTTCGTGCTACATCTTTTGGCGTTGAGGAGCAGGTTGGTACAACTTCAATTCAAGAATTGACAAATGTACTCAAGAATTTACCACTAGACAACATCGAACAAATCACTACTGACCAACGATCCGACTGGTTGATGCAGATGAAAGCATTGATGAGTAAAGGTCTGGCAGATAACCGTCGTCCTCATAACGAAATCTCTCTCTGGGACTGGGGCTATACCGTTGCTACATTCACCAAAGCTGCTGCTGTCTATGTTTTCAAAAACGGTTGGCTCCCTGACATCGAAAATCTGCCTTTCTGCACCCTGAGAATTAACTTAGATATTCTCGATCGCTATACACGCAGCGATAAGATCAGCGATTTATTGGGAGTCCAACAAGTTTTGAATGATGCGTTCAAAGGTGTACAAACACTGATTGAAGAAACTTATGCTTTTGGAAATCAATTTTATCGAGATGAAACAGGTGCTTATTATCTGCTACCTGCTATTTTTGACTGCATAGAGCAGACTGCACTACGAGAAGAAATTCAGGCGTTATTTCCATCCGATTTGCGTCCACAAATTTATTTCAGCTATCTTCCAATTACAGCGGGTTATTTAGATAATGAAAAATCGCGTTCACGAGAATTAGTGGCTGAACCCCGTAAACAGGCATTGAATCAAGAACCAATAAACGCTGATAACAATCTCTACCTATTTGAAACAGAGTGGAAGGAAGGTCGTCCTAGAAATGGTGAGATTTGTACCGTCTGTGGAATGCGACCTGTGGGTTATCCGCGTCACGGTTCTCAACCTGAAGTAGAGAAAACGCTATCTGCTTGGGCAAAAGAGGGTAAAGGAAAACAACGCCAAATCTGCCGTGTTTGCTTAGATCGGCGAGGGCGACGCTCAGAACAATGGATTAACGAAGGTTTGCAGCAGACTATTTGGACAGACGAAGTTGCGGATGATAACGGTCGCTTAGCTCTATTTGTTGGCAAGTTAGGGCTAGAGGGTTGGCTTGATGGCACATTGCTCTCCACGATTCAAGTGACTAGCAACACTGCGAAAAATCCCTCCCCGGCTCGGTTGTATCGCATTGCAGAGACAGCCCGTGCCTTTTGGGAAAAGGTGACAAGTGAAGTCATGCCTAATGCAGTTGGGCTGTCCCCTTTTCGCTTGGAGTTACACCCAGAAACAAATAATCTAGACGAGTTGGGCGATTATCATGCTTATGACCTAGACATAGATGGCATAGTCCTGAGCGCAGTTTGGGATAAGCCACGCCAGAGATTTTTAACAACAGATAATTTGAGCTATTTTGCTGCTCAATTGCCCCCAAATGCACGAGATACCTGGATCAGCAAGTTAGCAGGAAGAACATTTCAAATCTTGGAACCCTCAATCTTTTTGCAGTCTAGCCGTAAAAAGACTGAAGTGACTATTAGAGAAGTTAAGAAGATTGGCAGCTATCAACCCACCATTCCTCTATTGGCTGAGCCAAGTCTGTGTTTAATGTTGGTTCCTGCCAATAAAGCTTTGGAATTAGCAACTCAAGTGAAAAAGGAGTATGAACACCAAATGGGACGGGTGCGCGATCGCCTCCCCTTAAACATAGGACTGGTCTTCTGTAATCGCCGTACTCCAATTCGTTCTGTGCTGGAAGCAGGTCGGGCAATGCTCAATCTATCAGGACAGTTTGATATGGATAGCGGTAAAGGCTGGGAGGACTGGCGATTGATACAAAAAGAGTGTTCTGGTGGTTCCATTAAATTGAAGTTTGATAACGGCATCACGTGGGGTACACCTGTGGTTGCTGGGGATGGCAACAAAAAGGATGATTGGTATCCCCGGATGTATCAGGGCGATCGTTGGGATAAAAGGCAACCGAGACATGCCAATGATCTGGCTGTTCGTAATGACCGAATGCCTAAAGATAAAGGTGCGAAGCTATGGATTAGACCAAGCCGCTTCGACTTTGAATTTCTCGATAGCACCGCCCGTCGCTTCGAGATTTACTACGACGAAGACGGTCGCCGATCGCGCCGCACCCGTCCCTTCTACCTGGAAGACCTCGATCGCTTCGACAACCTCTGGGCAATTCTGAAAACCCTGGAAACTTCTCAGCGCTATCAGGTGATTCATACCATTGAAGCCACTCGCGAAGCCTGGTACGGGCAGGACGAGAAAAATTGCGCCCTGACCGATAACGTATTTAAGCAGTTTGTGGAAGATACCCTGGCAAATGCCGCATGGCGCAAGGACAAGAAATGGTGGAGTATGCTTGAGGGCGATCGCCAGCAACTTATCCAAGCAGGTGTGCGGGGCGAACTGGCTGATTTGGCAGAACTACATATGGAAATTTTGAAAGAGCGGTAAGGAAAACAGCAATGGCAACTTATAAGCGACAACGCTACCTGTTTATGACCCTTGATCCGGTGCATATCGGCACAGGAGGCTATCGCTTGGGACGGGTAGACAACAGCATCGTGCGAGAACCGGGCACCAAAATCCCAAAAATTCCTGGAACCAGTTTGCATGGCGCAGCGCGATCCTATGCCGCGCAGTTATATGAAACACCAGAAGCCGCCGGACAAAGCCACGACAAAATTGATAACCCCGATCAAAATCCAGTCTGCTACACCTTTGGCTATATCAAAAAGTCCAAGAATGAAAACGACACTGATAAAGCCACCATCTATTCCGGCGTGGTGAATATTTTTGATGCCCATGTGCTGCTGTTTCCCGTGCATTCAATGGTAGGTGCAGTTTGGGTCAGTACCGTGGAGCGATTGGAAGAAGCAGGCTTTACGGGTTTACCTGATGATTGGGATGACGTTAGCACGGCAGTTTTAACTTGGGATAAACCTGATAAACGACTCAATCTCGGTTGGTTAATGGTCAATGTTGCTGATCAGAAAGTAGAGGTGAAAGCACCTTCAGAATGGCAAAGTGGCGATCGCCAGAAAGCTCTTGATCAAGCTATCAACAAAATTGTTCTGGTCAAAGATGCACTCTTTAGCCAGATAGTAAACAGCAACTTGGAAGTACGGACATCAGTGGCGATTAATCCTGACACTGGTGCAGCCGAAGATGGCGCACTATTTACCTACGAAGCCATTCCCCGCGCCACATTCCTCACCGCAGACGTTGTCTTGGATGATTACCGCAGTGACAAGAACGGATGGTCGTTTGGTGAAATCAAGGAGACAGGAAAGAAGAAAGAAGATGACACAAGAAATCCACTCCCAGGAGATTCCTGGAAATGTCCACTATGCGTTGTGAAAGCAGGGTTGCGCCTGATCGAGTGGCTGGGAGTTGGTGGCATGGGCACACGCGGCTTTGGGCGGATGGCGATCGTTGGGGAGCCGACAGAAGTAGATTTGAAACAAGATTGGGAATTGAAACATCAACAGCAGCAATCCTCTGAGACATCTTCAAAGCCTGACAAACTAGCGGCGATCGCACCCACAGAAAACAACCCATGAGCAACACAGTTATGAATCTCGATCGCCTTGCCGCACAACATGCCCAGGCAGTAATTACTGACACAAAAGATAGAAAATCTAGCGATGTGGAAAACACTGTCACAAAAGCTTTAGGTGTATTGCAAGAGGATGGTATTTACGCTTGTTTCCTCTACTTGCTAGCGAAGGAACAGGCAAGTAAAGAAGATAAAAAGAAGAACAAGAAATCGGCTGGAGAAATATTAGTAGGACACATGCTCAAACTGCTTGACAGCTTGAAAATTGGATGGGATAAACCACCGAGTGAAAAAGCCGAGGACATACTTTCACATCTGACTCAGAACGACAAGAAGGATAACGAAAGGATTTCCCTAGAGCAACTATTACTAACCAAAGAAATGCTGGAGCAGATGTTGATTTATGCCCGCTATGGAGCCAAGGCAAGGCAAGATCCAGAACTAGGGAATGGGCAAGCGGAGCAGAAGGAAACTCCATGACCTGGAAAGCGTATCAAGTGGTGTTCAAACTCAAGTCTCCTATGCACATTGGCTGCGGCAAAGTGGGAAACGTGCAGCGCACCCGACCCTATGTCACCGGGCGAGTCTTCTGGGGCGCACTCACCATGCGATTGACCCGCGACAAGCAGCAACCAGCAATCAATTCCAAGCAATATCAGGATATCGGGGATGAGGTTCATAAGCGTTTAGCCTACACCTACTTCTATCCTGCTATCAAACAGAATGGAGATTACCAAATTCAGTGGTCATGGGGAGATAAGGAAAGCCTATTTCGTCGTCGGTTTCTCAGCAGCTATACCAGTACTGCACTGATGTATCCGCAACAAGCAGCAGATGAAGGGCTATTACATGAAGTAGAGTTTCTCTCACCTCGCACGTTAGATCAAGGGAAACAGGTTTATCTGGTGGGTTACGTGTTTGAACAAGAGGACTGTAATCTCCAATGGCAAGTTGCCTGTCATCATTTGCAATTTGGTGGCGAGCGTGGCTATGGTTGGGGCGATGTGCAATTACAATGCACCCAGAAATGTACTGATCCTGAAAAGCAGACTCAGAAATGTATTCAAGAAGTAACAGATTCACAATTGTTTGATGCAAACTATCGCTGGACAGAGCGGAACGATCGCATTGTGATTCAGGTGCCAGAATCAATGCATCTTTTAGCTCATACGGTTGCCCAAAACGTCTCTGCTAAAGGTGAGATTGAGCCGTTGGTGGGGCGGGAGTGGAAAGTTTCCACCCAGGCAGGGCAGCATGTAGAGAAATTTGTTGACGATCTCTGCTGGGTGCCGGGTAGCATTGCGATCGCCCCACAACGCTTCGAGATTCAACAATTTGGCATCTGGCACCCATCAAAGTAAACGTCAGCAACTGGGCAATCTAAAAAGCTATAAGAGAAATACAAGGTTGAGTGTCACTGCACTGCAACGCAGAAACAAGCGACAACCCAACCTTTTCATTTGAGATTCAGGTAACCTGACTTAACCTGTAGCCGCAACGATATTAGTCGTTGTACAACACATTCACATTCACAGTCTGAGTCACAGCACCGCTGGAACCACTGCCAGACCAACCACCATAACCATAGCCCCAGCTAGAGCTAGGACGGGAATAGGAAGGTCTACTGTAGTAGTAGAAGGGTCTGGAACTACGACGGCAACCGCGCCATCCCCCTTGCACCGTTGCCGATGCTTCAGTAGATAGGGGAGTGAACAAATCATTTTGCTGAGCCATTTTTGTTGTCTCCTTAGTCATTGAATAAAGACCAATTGTTGAGAGATAGTTTGACGCACCGCCACACAAACAATTGAACAGGGTATCAAAAAGCTGAATGGAACAGATTGACTGAACGGTCGTCAGGGCAGCATGATGAAGCTCGAAAGTAGGAGAGGTGAAATGAAATTATGCACAATTTCAAAATCTGTCCTGATCGAGAGAGTCTTACTGCGAAGCTAATTAAAGTTTCTGAAACTGCTGTTCTTATCCGGATACTGGTGTCATCTTCTTAAGATTTCTTAAGAAAAACGTTGTTGCGTCTTCAGGATGTGTGTACCTGCCAATGATTGTTGATTCTTTAGCCACTACGGGAAAAAGCACCCATCAGTAAGGTGGGTGCTTCAGCCAGCGTTATTTAAATTGATCAACTTGGGGCGATCGCAATCACTACAATTGTCAAAGGAACCAGCTTGCAACTAACCCATGACGCTGATTAATGTGTATTTAATCAAGTTGTAAATTGCGATTCACCGGGCAGAACTTTAGTACTGCTTAATCGTCAATCAACACATTAACGTTGGTAGTTTGAGTAACTGAGGGCGAACCGCCACTCGATCCACCGCCACTCCAGCCACCGCCACTCCAGCCACCAGATGACCAGCAGGGATTGACGCAAGGGTTAGAGTACCAGCAAGCACCATTCACATTCGCTGCGGCTTCAGCAGAAAGAGTTTCAAACAGAGGTTTTTGCTCAACAACAGTCTTCATAAGGACTCCTTATTGGTAAGTTGGGTTAAAAAACGCAATTAAAACTATCCGGATCAAGGTTTTAATTTGCGAAGTCTAATCTTGTCTTCTGAAGAGATGGCTGTTATCCGGATTCTGCTATTAATCTGTCAGCATTTTTTAACAACTGCGATCGCTTTCTTTGAGGAAAATAACTATCCTAAAATTCAAAACCCTTATTCAGTAAGCTTCTGAGCGGTTTTCTATCCCCTGCTCCTCATTTCTTGCCCTAGCGCTATCCGGATGGGATCTCTTCAACTGATTTCCTGCAATTAAACCGATTTCCTGCGATCGTGCGGATTTTGCTGAAAAATGCCGAAAAGAGGACTATCCTCCTTTTTGGAGTCTGACTTATGGCACTGCAAGATCAGCCACCCTTAACAGCGATCTATTCGCTCCAACTAGACGAATTTCTTCCTCCTATCCATCGCTGGACGCGAGTCGGAACGCTATTGCTACTGGGGCTATTTGTGGGAGCAATGGGCGCGGCGGCAATGGTGGAATATAACGTCACCGTGCAGGCGGTTGCCACAATCCGTCCGGTTCAAGATATCAGCCTTGTGCAGGCAGCAACAACTGGCATCGTTCAGCAGGTGCTTGTGAAAGAAAATCAGCCCGTTCGGCAGGGAGATATTCTTGCCGAATTGGGAGGATTAGAGCGATCGCGCTTGCGTAATTTGCAAGTTCGCCGCGATCGCCTACAGGCATTTTTACACCAGTATGAAGGACAAAATACGGAAGCCGAAGTTGCTCTCAAAGCGTTGGAGAGCGCTATTTTAGTGAAAGCAAATTTCTTATTTGCAGCAGTGGATCAGACTAATTCTGATTCAGCAAAACTTCCTAATACAGCGCCTAATACAGCGATAGACGGCGTATTAGAGCAACTCAAGCAAACTGCACCAGCGGAAGCTCAAGCCTTCGTAAATCAGCGCGATCGCCTGCTGCAACAGCGCACTGGTTTAAGCAATCAAATTCAACTGGATCGCACCTCCTTACAGCAACTTAACGCGGCGATCGATCAGCAAGTCATCCAATCTCCGATTAATGGGATTATCCTTCAACTTGCCCTGCGTCATTCAGGACAAACAGTGCGGCAGGGCGAGAATGTGGCTCAAATCGTCCCCGCCAAAGTGCCACTTGTGATTAAGGCGCAGGTTGCAGCCCAAGACATTAGCCAGGTAGAAATCGGACAATCTGCTCAGATCCGGGTATCTGCCTATCCCTACCCAGAGTATGGAACGCTCCCCGGCACGGTTCAAACGATCGCCCCGGATGTGATTGTCCCACCAAATGGCACTAACTCAATGGCTCCCTACTACGAAGTGACCCTGCAACCCGAACGTCCTTATTTTGCTAAAGGAGATCGCCGCTATCCGCTTCAACCCGGAATGGAAGCCCGTGCTGATATCATTTCCCGCCAAGAAACGATTCTTCAGGCATTTTTGCGAAAACTTCGTCTCTGGAGCGATCCCTAAGCAGAGCGTAAATAGCTCAAAACGCGATCGCCTAATTCTAATTAGCCAGTTGCTTCTAACCAGGAAGTTGCTTCAATGTCTCAATTCCGGCACAATCGGGAGAACTAAACCCCATAAATGCGTTGCCGAATGTCTGTTCAATTTACTCAACTTATTCTGAATGAAATTTCTCTAGACAACTCAGGATTTAGTTTCAGTCCTGCATTGCTTGAATTGCTTCAACTCGCCCAATTGGTTCTCAATGGGATTTCTCTCGGCAGCATTATTGCTCTTGGCTCTGTCGGCTTAACCCTCACCTACGGTGTTTTGCGCCTTTCAAACTTTGCCCATGGTGACTTCATGACCCTAGGCGCTTACGCCACATTTCTAGCCAACAGCCTAGGGATCAATATTTGGCTGTCTATGATGGTGGGGGCGGTAGTGACGATCGCCGCTTTCCTGCTCACCGAAAAACTCATCTGGGCACCGATGCGGGTTCGCCGTGCTGCACCTGCCACGTTAATTATCATTTCGATTGGGCTGGCTCTCTTTCTTCGCAACGGCATTATTTTAATTTGGGGCGGCAGCAACCAGCGCTATAACTTACCCGTTGCCGAAGCGCTGGAGTTTGCCAGCCTGCGACTCCCGCTCTATGACCTAGTAGTGATTGGCATGGCGATCGCTGCCATCGGTGGACTGCATTATTTACTGCAAAATACCAAAATTGGTAAGGCAATGCGTGCCGTTGCCGATGATCTCGATCTAGCGCGAGTAGCAGGTATCAAAGTCGATCGCGTCATTTTCTGGACCTGGATTATTGCAGGCGGATTAACAGCCCTAGGCGGCAGTATGTTGGGCTTAGTCGAAGCCGTGCGCCCCAACATGGGGTGGTTTCTGATCTTGCCCATGTTTGCGGCTGTCATTTTGGGTGGGATTGGCAACGCCTACGGCGCGATCGTCGGTGCCGTCATCATTGGAATTGCCCAAGAAGCAAGCACCTACTGTCCCTCATGGCTCCCCTCTTGGCTGAGCCAGTTTTGCATCCGTAACGAATATAAACTTGCTGTTGCACTTTTTATCATGATGCTTGTATTACTCGTTCGCCCTCAAGGTTTGTTTAAAGGAACAATGTAGAAAATTGCGAGTGACGAATTGCGAATGACGAATGCATAAAAGAACCATTGGATGAAAAGTTAAATTACGTTTTCCATTCATCGTTGATCACTCAATCATTAATTTGTCATTCGTCATTCGTCCCCCGTCATTCCTACTTCCTAGCCCCTCCCTTCTTTATATATTGATGATATGCGCGTAAATGGCTGCCACCAAAAAGTTGATTGCCAGCAGCAAAATTGCCCAAGATGCCCGGAAAGTGTAAGGTTTTTTAGCTGGTGCTTGAGTTGCCATAAAGGATTACTCCAAAAGGATAGACATCTTAAGGAATACCAAAGAATGGCTCTCTTTGAAACACTCTAAAGTCAAATTTAACGTCTGCGAACCAATAAGTCGCAAAGCAGTTGTTTAGATTAGGTGCGGAGTGCCAAGTTCTAACGGGCGATCGCCATTCGTCATTCACTTGCCTTCCCCTGCATGGTAAGAACTGCGAACCAAGGGAGCCGATCGCACATGGGAAAAGCCCATTTCACGAGCGATCTCACCCAGATGAGTAAATTCATCCGGTGTCCAATATTTTTGAACCGGCAAATGTTCTAGGGATGGGCGCATATATTGCCCCAAAGTCAGGCGATCGCAGCCAATCGCACATAAATCTTGCAGGGTTGCCAAAATTTCATCCTCTGTTTCGCCATGTCCAAGCATTAAACCCGATTTAGTAGGAATTGCAGGATTCACCGCTTTAACAAGTTCTAACACTCGCAGCGATCGCTGATATTTGGCACCGCGTCGCACCTTTCCCTGAAGTCGTTCTACCGTTTCAATATTGTGGTTATAACAGGCAGGCTGTGCCTTAACTACCGTTTCCACTCGTTGCCGCTGAAGATCTTCCGATGAAAAGTCTTTTTCCTTGCCGCCCCAAAAATCTGGAGTCAACACTTCAATTTGGATAGCAGGATGATCTTGGCGGATCGCAACCATCGTCTGCACAAACCAACTTGCACCCTGATCAGGCAAATCATCCCGCGCTACGGATGTCAGTACCACATACTGGAGTCCAAGCAGGCTTACTGCTTCCGCCACCTTAGTCGGCTCCGCTGGATCAAGCGGCATAGGAACATGACCCTTATCGACCTGGCAAAAAGCGCATGATCGGGTACAGGTTGGTCCCATTAACAAAAATGTAGCGGTGCCTTGGGCATAACATTCCGCTCGATTCGGACACCGACCCTCTTCACAAATGGTATGAATCTGTCGCTGTTTGATGATCCGCTGCACCGTGGAGAGTTCGCTAGCTTTTCCTACAGGACGACGTAACCAGTCTGGCAGGTTCACCAGTTGAGCGCGAACTGACAAGTCAGCGCTTGCGCGATCGCCCTGATTAGAAAAAATTTCGGATGAGTTCGTTTGAACAGACATAAAGACGGGAATACTAGCCATAACTAGCGAATAAACAATCCATAAAAACCGAGATGATAACGATTGTAGGGTGTTCTATTCAAAAGCAGATGAGAGAAAATTTGATAGGATTTCGTCAGATTATTCTGGTTAACTATGCGACTGTTATTCATCGCCGTTTATAATCCTTCCAATCGGAATCAAATTGATCCAATTCTGTAAAGGCTAAACTAATTTCGTTCAGCTATGGCGTAATTGTGCAGCATGAGTACAATACTGAGAGTTAGACTGATGTGATCGCTCTTTTAATAACCAGCTAATAACCAGCCTGTTTAATTGAGTTATTTCAAATACGCTCTCATAGGACATTAGAAATTTTTCTGCTTTTTTTACCATTCCGTAGACCACCAAGGAGTTAAGCTGTGGCTCACAAGATCCTGGTTATCGACGACAGCAACGTTATCCGCACAATGGTTCGCGACATGCTACCCAAAGGCAACTTTGAAGTACTCGAAGCCAAGGACGGCGTTCAAGGGCTAAATTTGATTCAACAAGAGCGCCCCAACCTGATTATGTTGGATTTTCTGCTGCCCAAAATGAGCGGCTGGGAAGTGTTCCAAAATATTCAAACCCAACCGGCACTGCAAGCCATTCCATTGGTGCTGATGTCGGGTCGCAAAGAAGAAGTGACTGAAAAGCTTCAAGAACCCTTTGAATATTTTGAGTTTGTCCAAAAACCCTTTGATCAGCCTCAGCTAATTACGGCGATTAAAACCGCAATGGCAAAAGCCAAGCGTCGCCCACCCGCAGGAGTAGCACCCGTTGCACCCGTTGCACCCGCAGCGCCCAGTGCTGTTCCAGTTGCCTCAGGCTCTAGTGCCGATATTCAGGCTTTGAATGCAAAAATCGCCAGTATGCAGGCAGAAATCGACGGCATGAAGAAGCAGATGGGTCAAATTCTCAACTTCATCAAACAAAGGATGAAGTAGCCCAATTTGTTCATGGCAAGTATCTTTTATGCAATCGAAGGAATTGGTAGGGGCATCTCTTGTGGGTGCCCTTCACCCCAATGGGCAGGCGCAAGACCCGCCCCTATAGGTTCATCCAATTCATTTAATCGAGTTCTCGTCGCCCTTCAAGCGCCCTTGCTAGGGTAACCTCATCGGCGTATTCCAAATCGCCGCCCATGGGTAAGCCAAAGGCAATACGGGTAACTTTAGTGAACGGTTTCAGCAGTTGCCCAACATACAGGGTCGTGGTTTCCCCTTCAACGCTGGGACTAATGGCGATAATCACTTCGTCGATTTTTTGCTGACTAACTCGTCGCACTAAGGGTTGAATGTGAAGCTGATCGGGTCCGATGCCATCCATGGGCGATATCGTTCCACCCAATACGTGATATTTGCCGCGATATTCGCGGGTTTTTTCTAGCGCAATCACATCCTTAGAATCCGACACGACGCAAAGCACGTTGCTATCTCGATTTGGCGATCGACAAATTTCACAGATCGGATCAGCAGATAGGTGAAAGCAGACCGAACACAAACCAACCTGTGTTTTGGCTTCCATGAGGGCGATCGCCAATGCTTTCACTTCTTCTTCAGGGCGCTTGAGAATATAAAGCGCTAACCGTTGGGCACTTTTAGGACCAATGCCCGGTAAATGTTGAAGTTGCTCAATCAACCGAGCTAGGGGACGAGTATAAATCTGAAACCTTCCTCTAAAAGCCTGGGATATTCTATTTTAACGAGGGATTTGCGATCGCGGCGTTGATTTCGCTCAAGTGCTGATGGGCTTGGTCAATACAGGTTTTACCGCGCAAAAATCCGATATTGGCTCCAGGGCAAAGATAATGCAAGGTTTCTGGCGTGAATTCTGCTACAAGTTTCTGAATGTTTTGAACTTGCCTCCGCCAGTGAAATGTTTTGGCAGTCTTGATTGGCATGATAGAGCCTTGAGGCGTAGACAATAGATGCCTGCCAGTAAACAAGATACCGCCAAAGCCGCCATAGTATAAACAGGATGAGCCAGGAGAGTGTCCTGCTGTCCAAATGACGCGACTTTGAGAGGTTAGCTCAAAGCGCTGATGAAAAGATATGACGCTTAATCCTGGTAATAAATAGGCTTCTTGCTCTTGAATGAGAATGTTACAGCCAAAAGTTTGCTGAATTTCTTTGGCTTTACCGATCGCGCCCCGATGGGTCAAAATTAGCCATTGCACACCGCCCTGCTGCTGCAAAAAGTGTTGGTTTGTGTCATTCCACGCAGGACAATCTATTAAAATGTTGACCTCTTCTACAATGAAATAAGCAGTGCCGCCCAGGGTGTCTCGATTGGGGGAAAAGGAAAAAACAGGAGATGCATTGACAAGAGTTGTGTCATCGAAAATCGGTTTAGGTAATTTATCCGGTTGCTGGCGTTGAGCCGTTTCTGGAATGGGGGGTTCTGGGATGGGTTGGGAAGTTAAAGACACGGTTTCAGTTTGACAAAGGGCGATTTTGAAAAAGTCAGTTGGGTTAACTAGATGAGATGGGTTGAGTATCGGTTCATTCGGAGTAAATTGTTATAGTTCAATGTCTGTGCGGGTTGAAGAAATCTTTTACCTTTGGGCGATCGAACTCTAAACTAATTGAATTCTGCGATTTTAAGATTGCGATCGCACAGGTCAGTCTTTTCCTTTTTCACCTTGCCTAGAAGTGTGTGCTTCTCAGCCCGATATATTTTAGACTCATGAATCCTCTATTTTTGCTCTTTCTGCTAGGGCTAACGACTTACTTTATCGTGCGAGGGGTTTCTAGCGTCTCTCGAACTCCAACCTGGTTGTTGTGGTTAGTTGCCATGATGCCCGCCTCCATTTGGATTGGCTGGACACTAGCAAATGACAAAAAAACGCCGCCCTTCTATCTAATATTTATTCCTTTAGTCGTCTGTTTAACACTCTATTTCTTTTTGATTCAATGGGGACGCATTCCAACGTCAGAAACCAGTTCTCCAGCAAACCGTAAGTTGGATGCGCCCCTGTCCGAAGAGAGCGATTTACTCAAAGAATCAGTTGCGCTTCGTCCTATTGATCAATCGGAGGAACGCCATTTACAAGCCTGTTTTCCCTGGTCGATTTATTACCTACAAAATTTAGAGTATCGCCCTCAAGCAGTCATTTGCCGGGGTCACCTCAAAAGCCAGCCAGAAGTGGCATATCAAACAGTTCGGGGCAATGTGGAAGAGAAATTTGGCGATCGCTTTTTAGTAGTTTTTCAGGAAGGAAACAACGGCAAGCCATTTTTTGCGTTGGTCACTAACCCTCATGCCAAAAGCGCTCAAAGTGAGCAAAGTACGATCAACCGCCCCGTCATAGCCTTAAGTTTGTTCGCAGCAACTTTTTTCACGGCTTGTCTCGCTTGGTCACAAATTAGTGGCAATTCGGGTGCATTCAGTAGTTCTGGACAAGGATTTCTGACCGCGATCGCCCAAGGGGTTCCTTACGCAATAGCCCTTTTAACCATTTTGGGAGTCCATGAACTCGCCCATTATCTTGCTGCTCGTCGCCATCAAATTCGCACGACGCTACCCTACTTCATTCCCATACTACCGTTGCCCTGGTTTCCGTTTGGCACTTTTGGCGCGTTTATTCAAATTCGCTCCCCCATTCCAAACCGCAGAGCGTTGTTTGATGTCGGCATTTCAGGTCCTTTAGTCGGATTTGCGATCGCCCTGCCTTTGCTGCTTTGGGGATTGGCACACTCTACTTTAGTTGCCCTGCCCTCAACACCTGAACTATTTAACTTTCAGGCGTTTGATCCGAGATTCTCCCTGTTGCTCACCCTTTTGAGCAAGATAATTTTAGGTAGCACTTTAACCGCTACCACTGCCCTAAAAATGCATCCTGTTGCCGTTGCCAGCAGTTTAGGCTTAATTGTGACCGCCCTTAACCTGATGCCCGTTGGTCAACTCGACGGAGGGCGCATTGTCCATGCCATGTTGGGGCAACGAATGGGCGCAATAGTCGGTCAGATTGCCCGTTTATTTTTACTGGTTTTGTCCTACTGGCAGCGGTATCTACTGCTCTGGGCGATTATCTTATTCCTCATGCCTGCCATTGATGAACCTGCGTTAAATGATGTGACCGAGTTAGATAATCGCCGGGATTTCTGGGGCATTGTCTCTCTAGCGTTGCTATTGTTGATTATTTTGCCTGCCCCCAAGTTTTTGACCACACTCTTCAATATGTAATGGTGCTAAATGGAATGGTGCTAAGCCGATGACCCAAAATGTAACGCAATGGCTAGACGAAATTAAGGCGCTCAAGCAGCAGTTGGTGGAAATGCGCCAAGAGCGAGAAGATGCATATGCCAGCGCGATCAATTGGCAGCAGCGCTATGAAACAGAAGCCCAACAGCGGCGAGTAGAAGCAAAGCTGACCCAGCAAGCTATTGGAGCGCTCCAGCAGGAAATTCAGCAGATTAAAGGACGAATGCAGCCCGATGAAAGCGGCACTGGCAGAACTCCCGAAATTCAAGCAGCGGTAAGCGAATTGAAAACAGAAGCCGATTTACGATCGCACCTCACTCAAGCCCTTGTAGAATGCGATCGCCTGACTCAAGCGCTACAAACCGAACAAGCGAATCACATTCAAACTCGTAAAAGTTTAACCACCGCTCTAGGAGACGCGATCGGAACGCTAGCCAAAGGAAAAGACGAATAACACTAAAACCAGCGATCTCGTCGGGTGAGTTGAGCCTTGCAAAACGCACCATCACCCTACAATTCAAAACTCAAAACTCAAAATTCAAAACGGTATAAGTTTTAACCCGTCATTGTTAGCACACACAACAATAGTGTTTCAGTCCATTCCACCACCGCGCCATAACTATCTCCCGTATGACCGCCCAACTTGTGATCAAACCAAACCCCTGTCAAAACAGCGATCGCGCTTCCACCCATTGTCATTCCAACGAATCCAGCCCAAGGCAGAAGATTTAACCCACCCAAAATTCCGCAGAACCCTAACAGCATCAACAAACTCGGCAAAGCTTGCCAAACCGATTGAATTGCCACTTTGTGGAAAGCACCTTTTCCTTCAAGCCTCAGATACGGATATCGAGCGATCGCCACCAGTTGTCCCCAGCGTCCCCAGCCTGCTGCCGTCATCAAGTAAATCCAGCGATCGCTTTCCAGGCTAGCTAAAGCGGTTGTTTTTAATAGCCCGATTGCCACAGCAACCATCGCCCCAAAAGCACCGGTTCGGCTATCTGTCATTACTTCTAATCGGCGAGTGGGATCGAGAACGGCTAACCCATCCGCCGTATCCATTGCCCCGTCTAAATGAAGTCCGCCCGTAATGCCAATCCAAACAACGACAATCAGCGCACTGCGAACCAAAATTGGCATTCCCAACCCTTGCAACCCAGCATCGGACAATCCCAACAAGCCGCCAATGAGTAAGCCAATCAAAGGTGCCCATGCTGCAATCCCATGAAATTTCAAACGCCAATGAGTCGGCAACGGAATACAGGTATAAAACGCGATCGCGCCTAAAAAAGTTGACACCTGCGATCGCCCATACCCATCTTGAGACAGTATTGATGAATCACGATCTGTCATAAAACCCTAATGTTTAGCTTAAGTAAATCCAGCCTCTCAATATTCGATTTTGGATTTATCTACATCTAGTGGCAACGTTGAGCGCCCCCCCATAGATATGCAAAATGCTTTTATTTAATCACTTTTCTAGGTGAAATTAATCAATTCATTCGCTGTGACCTAAAAAAGTTGGGATAAAATTAAGGCATATCTTATCTGGTCTGTGGCTTTAATCTCCGCTGAATCCTTCCTCTTTACATCTATCGCCCACTGTTCGTCAAGTCCTAGGATAGTTAATTTTTACTCAATAAACGATTCAAATTAAAAATTTATTCAGTAGTTCTCTTTCATAGTGTTCCTTGACTAACCGTTGTTAATCCTTTGGTTTCTACATACCAAAGGATTTTTGGGTTCTGTTTACATAGACATAGATGCCAGTGTCAACATGCTCGGCTTATTCAGTTCAGAGGCTTTCTCTCCATGAGTTATGAACAATCTTCCAGTAGTCAGCGTCCCCTTGCTCCTTGCATTGTTGATAGTGGCACCATTGTTAACATTCAAGATATGCAGAGATTGCTTTCAGACTTAGGACGTGTTCAATACATGCATTTTCAAGATGGAACGACGACGAGCCAGGGAGAAGGCTACATTCTTGAAGTTTTTGCCGATCCCTATCGCTCCACCTTGGTCGCCAACCATGCACTTTATCTAAATGTTCAAAGCTTTGATTATCTTGAAATTGGGTTATCCTCTGACCAAACGCCCTATTTCAACTTAGTTCAAGATAGTCGTCAACTCAAAATTGTTCCTTTATCCAATCCACTATTGGAGCAACATACCTGCAACTTAAATGCAGCAGCTTTGGAAGCTGTGGTTGCTGACGTGTTATCGGCTGGCTGGGATATGCAAATTGACGATGAGGAGCATTTCTCTCTCTAGGATTCATCGAGATGCTGCCCTAAAAGTGGCACAATAAAAAATCTGTGGCGATCGCTCAATACCTTTGAAGATTCATTTTTATTGAAGACTTACTTTTCTTTTCAGTCTCAGGCAACCTGTCATCATACTCAGGCTAGAGCAGGCGTTTTTTTGACTCCCCACGGACTCGTAGAAACGCCTCGATTCATGCCTGTTGGCACTCTGGCAAATGTTAAAACCGTTACGCCCGACCAGTTGCAAGCTACTGGGGCGCAGATGGTGCTGGCAAATACTTATCATCTTCACCTACAGCCCGGTGAAGAGATTGTGGCACGAGCCGGCGGTTTACATCGCTTCATGGCATGGAAGGGTCCCATGCTGACGGATTCAGGCGGATTTCAGGTGTTTAGCCTCAGTGAAATGCGAACGATCGCGGAAGAGGGCGTGCATTTTCGATCGCCGCGTGATGGACAAATGATTTTTTTGTCGCCAGAACGGTCGATTGAAATTCAAAATTCGTTGGGTGCCGATGTGATTATGGCTTTTGATGAGTGTCCGCCGTATCCGGCAACTCGCGAAAGTGTGCAGGAAGCAACAGAGCGTACCTTTCGTTGGCTGAAGCGGTGTATGGTTGCCCATCAGCGATCAGATCAAGCGCTTTTTGGCATTGTTCAGGGTGGCATCTATCCCGATTTACGCGAGTTTGCTGCGAAACAACTGGCAGATTTAGATTTGCCAGGTTTTGCGATCGGCGGTGTGAGCGTGGGAGAGCCGCCAGCGCTGATTGAGCAGATTGTTCAAGCCACTGCGCCCTTGCTGCCTGTGAACAAACCTCGGTATTTGATGGGGGTGGGAACCCATCGCGAAATGGTGCGGGCGATCGCGGCAGGCGTTGATTTATTTGATTGTGTGATTCCAACCCGACTCGCGCGTCATGGCAATGCGATCGTCCGGGGAGAACGGTGGAACCTGAAAAACACTCGGTTTCGAGAAGATTTTACGCCTCTAGACGATACTTGTCCTTGCTATACGTGCCAAAATTTCACCCGTGCCTATGTCAGTCATTTGCTCAGATCCCAAGAGATGCTGGCATACACGCTTCTGTCAATTCACAATATTACTGAACTGATTCAGTTCACTCAGCGTATCCGGCAGTCCATTATTCAAGGACGCTTTGTTGAAGAATTTGGACACTGGCTAACAGACCCCAACAAGCCCTAGGTTTATAGCTGCTGCTTGAGTTCTAGTGTGGGCTGAATCGCATTCGTCGGTGGCATTAAAGGCAGTTTAACAATAAAAGTGGAGCCTTGATCCTCTCCCTTGCTGCTCACACTCACGGTGCCGCCGTGAAGTTCTACTAAATGGCGAACGATCGCCAATCCTAGCCCTAATCCGCTGTAGATACGTGTACTAGAACTATCCGCTTGCCGAAAACGATCGAACACAAAGGGGGCAAACTCTGGATCAATGCCTTTCCCGGTATCAATCATGATTAGGTTGATGTAACCAGACGATCGCTCTAGAGTAATGGTAATCTGCCCGTTTTCTGGCGTAAATTTAACTGCGTTGGATAACAGATTCCAGGCTATTTGCTGCAACCGATCCGGATCGCCAGAGATTGAGCCAACCCCAGGTTCAGATAAAAACTGAATCTGAATATTTTTCGCGGCGGCTGAGGGTTGTACTGTGTCGATCGCTGCCTGAACTGCGCTGGTTAAATCCATTGGTTGAATATTCAATCGCAGTTTTCCCCGAATAATTTGGGAGACATCTAACAGATCTTCCACCAGTTGGGCTTGAGTTGTGGCACTTCGTTCAATGGTTTCCATTGCCCGTGCTGTAGTCGCTTCATTAAACTTGCGAGTATTGAGCAGGCGAGTCCACCCCAGAATGGCATTCAGCGGCGATCGCAACTCATGGGAAAGCGTCGCCAGAAACTCATCTTTCATCCGGTTCGCGTCTTGGGCTTCTCGATACAGTTGAGCATTCTCAACTGCCAACGCTGCCCGCATGGTCAAATCTTGAACTAAGTCCAAATCTAACTGACTGTAACATCGACCTGATTCGGCGGTAGCAAAACCGATGATGCCAAATACTTGCTGATATACCATCAACGGCACAACAATGCAAGAATGCAACCCTAACTTTTGTAAACAGTGGCGATGCTCTACATTGGCAACATGACTTTCTAATATCGAATCTGAAAGATTAGTCAGCAAAAAGGGTTGTTTCGCTTGAATAATTTGCTCAATGTCATCAGCGCGATCGCTCACCGGATACTGCCGCGCTAAATTCCAGCCCAACTCAACCTTGGCAGGATCGGTATGAAGGACGGCTAAAGGATGGATTGATCCCTGATCATGCACTCGATGAATCACACACCAATCTGCTAAATAGGGAACCGCTAAATCTGCCAGAGTCTTTAAAATAGTTTCAAAGTTGAGCGAGTGGGCTAGCTGTTTGCTGGCTTCTGCTAAAAATCGTAGGGATTCTTCTGCCTTACGAATTCGCAATAATGCCCTTACTGTAGCAATGAGTTCAATCGGTTCAACGGGCTGCGCTAAATAGGCATCAGCACCACTATCTAACCCTTGAGCCTTATCTTGTCCTTGGGTAAAATGAGCCGACAAATGCAAAATAGGAATTGCCGCCGTGTCAGGATTTGCTTTAATCTCACGACAGACCTCAAAGCCACTCATACCTGGTAGCTGAACGTCTAAGATGATCAGATCAGGTAGGCAGTTAGCGAGAGTTTGCAGTCCTTCTTCCCCAGTTTTTGCAGCTTTCATTGCAAAGCCAGCTTTTTGCAAAATACGCGCAACCACATACCGACTGAGTTCATCATCATCGATGTGTAAAACAGTCAGTAGCGATTTCGCTCTACTCTCAAGCATTTTAACCCCACCAAACTGCTCGGCTAAATGACTAAATTTGACAGTCACCTTCCAAAGTAGTAAGTTTTCGAGTGATCGCACTCTATCTACCGACGGGGATTAGGCGATCGCAGACTTTAATCCCTCACTTATTAATGCTGTCCACTAGAAAGGCGTGGCACTGGAGGACGAACATTTGGTTTGCTGCTGCCTGTACCATGACGTTTTGCGCCTTTTTGGGCAGAAGGTTGAGCCGCACGAGATTTTGTCTGTCCGCTCCTGCCCTGCTGCTGCCGATTTTGACGACCATTTTGAATCGGTTCAGGTTTTGCGTGAAGGTCTGGCTCAAAGCCAGTCACGATCTCTCTAGGGAGTTGTTGCTTAATTAACCGTTCGATCGCCCCTAGGAGTTGATGTTCATCAACACATACGAGAGATGAAGCTTCCCCATCGGCTCCAGCACGACCCGTCCGACCGATGCGGTGAATGTAGTCTTCTGGCGAATTGGGTAACTCATAATTCACCACATGGGGTAAATCGGTGATGTCGATGCCACGAGCCGCAATATCGGTGGCAACCAGCACTTGTAAACTGGCATCCTTAAACTTTGCTAGGGCGCGAGTTCGGGCTGCTTGGCTTTTGTTGCCATGAATTGCCATGGCGGGAATGCGATCTTCGGTTAACTGCTTCACCAAGCGATCCGCCCCGTGCTTGGTGCGGGTAAATACCAACACCTGAAACCAGTTATGCTGGCGAATCAGATGAGTGAGCAACTGACGCTTCCGTTCGCGATCGACGAGATATACTTTCTGCGCCACGGTATCCGCAGTCACATTCCGCCGTTCCATTTCAATCAGAGTTGGCTGATTGAGCAGGCTAGAAGCAAATGCCTTAATTTCAGGAGAAAACGTGGCAGAAAACAATAGATTTTGTCGCTGTTTAGGTAAAAGAGCGAGAATGCGTCGAATATCTCGAATAAAGCCCATATCCAACATGCGATCGGCTTCGTCTAACACTAAGATTTCGACTCGCGATAAATCAACGGTGCCCTGCTGCACATGGTCGAGCAATCGCCCTGGTGTGGCAACTAAAATGTCCACCCGGCTTCTCAATTGCCGCACTTGTGGAGTCATGCCAACTCCACCAAAAATAGTCATTGAGTTTAGCTTCAAGTATTTGCCGTATGCCTGTACGCTTTCTTCGACTTGGGCAGCGAGTTCACGAGTTGGGGTCAAAATCAGCGATCGAATGGGTGAACGACCAATCGGGGCATTTTTGTTGATACCGCTTGCCGCCGACTTGTTTGCCGACAACAAGTGCAAAATAGGTAAGGTAAAGCCAGCAGTTTTACCAGTACCCGTTTGGGCACCCGCTAGCAAATCACCACCTGCCAACACCGCAGGAATTGCCTGCATTTGAATCGGTGTGGGGGTTGTGTAACCGCGCTCAGTAGTAGCGCGAACAATTTCATCAGATAAACCAAGAGTGGAAAAAGACATAAAACTCCGCGAGTAAAACCGCCTACCGCCGTGGGCAGCGTCAGTCTTAGGCGGATAAAGGTGTAAAAAATCTGGACTGGCAGCGGTGCAAAGACTGGAAGCGATCGCTGCTCTATGCATTTTAGCAGGATTCCAGTGTATTCAGGGGAGACAAGAGGCGATCGTAAGGGTTTAGGATGCTAAATTCCAGCCCAAGCGAGTAGGTTGCTGATACACACGCTTCAAAGTGTTGATGTCTCTCGCAGAAATCTTGGCAGGATTGCGAACTTGAGAAAAATAGAGGGCATCGGTTTGTTGAGCGCTATGCCCCCAAATGCCAAGCGCATGACCAATTTCATGGCGAGCAGCAGCTTGCAAATACTCTGCGGCTTGGTCAGGGCGAATAGAGACGGCAACTCGATGGGACAAAATCGAGGGTGGGTCAAATGCCGCAACAGTTGTTTTTTTGACGTATAGTTCAAAGCGAGTTTCAGCAGACCGGGCACGGAGAATAGGAAGTTTGCGGTTCTCGCCATCCTGATTGCTGCGATTGAACCTCAGCGGTAGTGCTGAGCGCCTAATCTGAATATCCGCATCTTTAGCCTGTTCAACTATTTTAAGGGGCAGATAAAAGTTCCATTCTTGCACTGCTTTTTCTATGGCAGTTACCCAGGTTTTTGCCCGGTTTGCCATAAAAGGAACCGCTTGTTCCACGAGAGTAGGCGGCTCTACATAAACCGCCACCGGAAACGTTGACCAAATCAGGTAATTAACAGCTACCGTCTGAACCTGATCAAAATAGTCACCCGATTGTTGGGGATCATGCCATTGAGAAAGACTCGGCGGTAAGGGATGAACTTGAGCCGTAGGAAGCTGACGAAGCGCAGTCGGTGGTGGGACAGAAGATACTAATTGAGTGGTTGTAAGAAAAACTAGTGAAATAACAAAAGCGATCGCCATATTATTGAGGAGCGATCGCTGAAACCACATAGTTTTTTTTCGCTTAAAACCCATATTAGCCAGCAAGCAGTAACCCAAAAATTATCTGACCGGAAGCAAATTTGCACTCAAAACCAC
Source organism: Sivoneniella epilithica UHCC 1019 (assembly GCF_040830845.1). Classification (NCBI taxonomy): domain Bacteria; kingdom Bacillati; phylum Cyanobacteriota; class Cyanophyceae; order Leptolyngbyales; family Leptolyngbyaceae; genus Sivoneniella; species Sivoneniella epilithica. The sequence goes on along the minus strand of NZ_JBFPDP010000004.1, from coordinate 966 downwards.
TGTTAACCCCATAAAAACTACTGTTAACGCCCAAGTCACTCGATTTAATGTCAATTCGGCTGTCTTCGTGCTGTTAAAAAGCTGAGCCTGTCCACTCAAACCCCCTAAACCATCTCCCTTTGGGCTATGCAGCAAGACCACAATTACTAACCCTAGAGCAGCAACGATCCAACCCGCTTTTAAGACAATATATAAGGACATGATAAACTCGCGCCAATAGTGCTGCTCACTCAGTCTAAAAGCAAATGCCTTAGAAAATCTAGTATTGTTATAAATCTGAAGAAATCAGACAGATAAAAATCAAGGATCAATAGGTGTTACGGGGAGATAGAGAAAGAAGGAACCAGATAGAATGCTTTCAACAGGGAAATTCACCATCGACCACCATGCTGAACTTGAACTTAACGTATCTGATGGACGATGCCAAATGTTACGAAACTGTGCGCCAAATGCGCTGGAAGATGGGTGTTTGCTGCCCCAAGTGTAACAGCCAAAGCGTGATCAAACGCGGCAAGGATGAGACCCAACCGGAGCGTCAACGGTATCAATGTAAGAGTTGCAGTATTCATTTTGATGACCTGACGGATACGATATTTGCCGGACACTATCAGCCGTTACGGATGTGGCTGTTGTGTTTATATTTGATGGGATTGAACTTGTCGAATCAACAGATTGCTGATGAGCTAGACATTGATAAAGATGTGGTACAAGATATGACCACCCAATTGCGGCAAGGAATTGCTTTGAGCCAACCAGCAGTGAATTTATCGGGGGAGGTGGAATGTGATGAGGTTTATGTCACCGTTGGTCATAAGGGCAACCCTGAAGCAGTTAGAAAAAGGGGCGCAAAGGACGGCGCAATCGGCTCAAAGGGGGTCGGGGTCGAGGTTCGCTTGAAAAGGAAAAACCGCCGATTTTCGGCATGATTCAACGCGGTGGACAAGTCGTGATTCGGATGCTTGAGAA